>DAIUBN010000029.1:0-20695 GCA_036846645.1 Bacteroidaceae bacterium
CCTGCCAGACAGAGTATCAACAAGCAAACATCTTTTGCTCTTTCGGCTCTAGTAGTCCATCCACCTTTTGGCGGTCTCAATTGTTCTATATCGGTATTAAAGAACTCACGAAGAACATCTACATCAACAGCACGTTGTTCTGGTTTAGATTGGCTAGGTATCTTAACTTTACGAAAAGGTTGGTTTGTAATTAGAAGAATATCATTGTCATAGTCATTATATTCTTCACATCCGCGGTCAAACATTGTCTTTATTGACTTTGGATAACCGTTCTTAGCCTTTTTAGTTTCTTTCAAAGATTCAATCCATCTGTTTATAAGCTGGCTCGTCACATCTGAAAAAGCCAAGTCGTCTTTTCCACTAAACTCTTCAAGCTTATGTATAGCAACCTTGTAATTTTGAGAAGTACTTTCTCTACCCTCGTTATCCATTCTCCTAGTGAATAACCTGCAATAGCGAGAGAATGAGATGTTTATCTCCTCCTTACTTAGATAAGCAATTATCTGCTTAACAGTCCAATTTGTAATTCCAACCTTGTTACATCTCTCAACATAATCTGCTATTTTATTTGCACACTTCTTATTTACAACGGGATTTATGACCTCTCCTTTCTTCACTTCTTTTCTTGCTACAAGCAGTCCTGTGTTAAGATATCCCACTTGCCTATTATGAGATATTCTAATGTAAACCAGATAATTACCATCACTTCTTTCTTTTTGGATGCATGTTTTGAATATAGCCATCTTATTCTCTAATAATTTTACAGAAAATCTTTGCACAAATTCTAAACATTCTCTAAACATTTTCTAAACATTTAGCCCAAAAAGCCCAATTTCTATGGTATTTGGCAGTACTATAAAGGAAAGGAACCGCACAAAAAAGTGGGACTAGACATAGTCTAATCCCACTTTTAGCGGAAAGGGAGGGATTCAAACCCCCGGAACGGCAAGCCGTTCACCGGATTTCGAGTCCGGCCCAATCGGTCACTCTGGCACCTTTCCTTAAGAACCATGCAAAATTAGTACATTTTTTTTAGAGTGGACAGGATTTCGTCGATATTTTTTGCCCCTTAGTGATTTTTATAATAATTTGAAAGTGATATGTAGAGCAATATCTTATCTTTGCACTCGAAAACAAAGATAAGCCGCATTATCTTTGAATGATTAAATCAATTAATAGAATCGAGTATGAAAAAGTTTATTAGCTCATTACTTATTGCAGCAGGTCTGATGCTTGCTATTCCATCACAAGCACAATTAGTGAAGTTTGGTGTCAAAGGAGGTTATAACCTTTCTAAGCCGACATACCAAATAAGCAGCTCCACTACAACAGGCAAACAACATTCTGGTTTCTTCTTCGGACCCACAGCAGAAATCACTATACCATTTTTAGGTTTCGGCGTTGATGGTGCACTTCTGTACTCTCAAAAAGGAATTGCCGTTACTTCTGATAAGTACTCAACAGTTCAACAACAAGAAATTGCCATTCCTGTCAACTTGAAATACACCATTGGCAACTCATTGGCCGGTATATTCATTTTTGGTGGTCCTCAATTTGCATACAACATGAGCAGCAGCAAGAATGATGGTTATCGTACTTACTCCTTCAATAAGTCTAACGTTACTTTCAATGTTGGTTTAGGTATCAAAATGGTTAATCATCTTCAAATCACTGCCAACTATAATATTCCTTGCAACAACACTGCCAACTACACTGTAGATACAGCAGCAGGACAAGAAAGAAGTGTGAAGAACAAATCTTGGCAATTTGCTGCCGCTTGGTACTTCTAAAAAAAGAATATTTAATTTATAGTGAAGAAGTTTGTTGATGTTATCCTACCATTACCTTTCGACCGTTGTTTTACTTACTCTCTTTCGCCAAACGACGAACAGAAGGTTAAAGTCGGCAGCCGAGTAGTAGTCCCTTTTGGTTCTTCCAAATCGTATACCGCTGTTGTATACAGGATTCATGAGCAGACTTCTTCTGATTTTACAGTCAAGCCGGTTATTGCCGTGCTCGACGAATCATCGATTATACTCCCTTATCAACTAAAGTTTTGGAAATGGATAGCCGATTATTATCTCTGCAATATCGGAGATGTATTCAAAGCCGCACTTCCATCGGGACTAAAAGTAGAAAGCGAATCGATGATAGAGCTCAACGAGAGTTTTCAATCAGAAGAGCCCTTTAACGACCAAGAGAACAAGATATTTGCCATACTCGGAGGAGTAAAGAATATCAGTATCAAGCAACTTCAGAGAGAACTCGGCGAAAAGAAAAGTATACTACCACTTATTCGTCCTTTAATAGAAAACGGAGCTGTATCTATCTCTGAGACGTTGAAAGATGCCTATCATCCGAAAGTAGAGACCCGTGTCCGCTTCAAAGACGCTGTTGATGAGACACGAATCAAGAAGCTTTTCACTATTTTAGATAAAGCACACAAACAAGTTGCTTTATTAATGAAATATATAGAACTTTCTGAGGTACTGAAAGGAAAAGAGCCGAAACCGGTGTCGAAGAGCGAGCTGCTTCTCGCCGCAGAAGTGACACCAGCCATATTAAAAAGCCTGGTAGACAAAAACATTCTTGAAATATATTTCGAAGACATTGGCAGATTGGACAATGAAGCGACTTCTGATGTCAGCCCCATTCACGAACTTAATGTCTACCAACAAAAAGCATTCGAAGAAATCAATACCAGTTTTACCCAAAAGAATGTCTGTCTACTGCACGGAGTAACTTCTAGCGGGAAGACTGAAATCTACATTCACCTTATTAATGAAGTACTCAAGGCGGGTAAACAAGTGCTTTATCTATTACCGGAGATTGCTTTGACCACACAAATCACTCACCGACTGAAACGCGTGTTCGGTTCGCAGCTCGGCATTTATCATTCCAAATTTCCCGATTCGGAAAGAGTAGAGATATGGCGCAAGCAACTTGGTGACAATCCCTACAATATTATATTAGGAGTCCGCTCTTCTGTATTTCTCCCCTTCCATAATCTAGGTTTGATCATTGTTGATGAAGAACATGAAACGACCTATAAGCAGCAAGATCCTGCTCCTCGCTACCATGCCCGGAATGCAGCTATTATACTGGCTTCGTATTTCGGAGCAAAGACACTGTTGGGAACAGCAACCCCAAGTCTGGAAAGTTGGAATAATGCTCAAAATGGGAAATATGGATTAGTGTCGCTCACTCATCGCCACATGGATATCCAATTGCCCGAAATACTTCCAATCGATATGAAAGAAATGCGACGTACAAAACAGGTGAACGGTCTTTTCTCTATCGAACTCATCAAATACATCAGAACAGCCTTGATGAATCACGAACAAATCATATTGTTCCAAAACAGAAGAGGCTTTGCGCCGATGGTGATGTGCCACACTTGCGGCTGGGTGCCCCGTTGCATTCAATGTGATGTAAGTCTTACTTATCACAAGAGGCTCCATCAACTGACCTGCCATTACTGCGGCTATACTATTCCGGTGCCACAAAAATGTCCAGCTTGCGACAGTACTGAGATCGACGACCGCGGATTCGGAACGGAAAAAATAGAAGATGGTATTCAGCAGATATTCCCTGCTGCCCGAGTAGCCCGCATGGATCTTGACACAACCCGAAACCGCACTGCTTACGAAAAAATCATCTCAAGATTCGAGAAGGGCGAAATAGATATACTGATTGGTACACAGATTATATCGAAAGGGTTGGACTTCGACAAAGTGAGTGTAGTAGGTATTCTCGATGCCGACAGTATGCTCAACTATCCCGATTTCCGTTCTTACGAAAGGTCATTCCAACTGATGGCCCAAGTTGCAGGTCGTTCAGGGCGTAAAGGAAAACAAGGATTGGTTGTTGTTCAGACCCGGGATGTAAAGCAACCCATCATCGACCAAGTGATCAGGCATGACTATCAGGAGATGGCAGACATACAATTAAATGAAAGAAAATTATTTAAGTATCCCCCATTTTATCATCTAATTTATGTATATTTGAAGCACCGTGACGAAAGGCATGTCGAACTTTTGTCTACTGCCATGGCAATAGCTCTTCGTAGAGAATTTGGAGATAGAGTATATGGTCCCGATAAGCCTCCGGTAGGAAGAGTTCAAATGCTCTTCATCCGTAAAATAGTATTGAAGATAGAGCTGAATGCCTCTCTTGCCGATGCTCGCAGCAGATTGCGCCGCATCCGTCAAGAGTTGATGAACGAAAAAGAATTTAAGTCGAGTATCGTATACTATGATGTTGATCCGATGTAAATTCATCTCAAAAAGATGATTATTCAGTTAATAAGCCTTAACGCATTAGCTGAAAACCATCCTTCAGATGTACTAATTATATAAACCACTAATAAAGACAATGAGAAATCTGATATTGATGCTTTACACTGCGCTAATATGCTGTTTTAGCGCTTCGGCGAAAACAAACAATTCGCCTGTAGATTATGTCAATCCACTGACAGGTACCCTTTCTACTCACGAATTATCAACAGGAAATCTTTATCCAGCCATTGCCGTACCTTGGGGTATGAATTTCTGGACACCACAAACCGGAAAGATGGGCGACGGATGGACCTATTCTTATACCGATAACAAGATAAGAGGATTTAAACAGACTCATCAGCCCAGTCCCTGGATCAACGATTACGGAGCTTTCTCCATCATGCCAATGACTGGCAAACCCATATTTAATGAAGATAAACGCGCCAGCTGGTTCTCTCATAAAGCAGAAGTTGCCAAGCCCTATTATTATAAGGTATACCTTGCCGACTATAATATGACAACCGAGATGGCTCCGACTTCTCGTGCTGCCGCTTTTCGCTTCTCCTTTGCAAAAGGCGACAAAGCCTACATTGCTGTCGACGCTTACGACAAAGGTTCGTGGATTAAAGTAATACCTTCCGAAAGAAAGATAATAGGATACTCTACACGAAACAGTGGCGGAGTGCCCGAGAATTTCAAAAACTATTTTGTTATCACATTCGACCAGCCTTTCTCTTATACCGCAACCACCAGCAACGGAAACGATGAGAGCAATCAACTCGAAGCAAAAGGCGACCACGCCATCGGTATGGTAGGCTTTAGTAATGGAGGTATTGTCAATGCCCAAGTAGCATCATCTTTTATCAGTATAGAACAGGCAGAGCGCAATCTGCAAGAAATAGCCAACCGAAGTCTAGAAGATGTTTCTGTATCAGGAGCAGCAGAATGGAACAAGATGTTGGGACGCATTGAAGTAGAAGACGATAATATCGACCATCTTCGCACTTTCTATACTTGCCTTTATCGTAGTCTGCTTTTTCCACGTAGTTTTTACGAGATAGATGCCGAAGGCAAAACCGTTCATTACAGTCCATTCAACGGAGAAGTTGCTCAAGGCTATATGTATACCGACTTTGGAGTATGGGATGTATTCCGTGCTTTATTCCCCTTATTGAACTTAGCCTATCCTTCCGAGAATGCTCAGATCCAGGCCGGCTTTGCCAATATGTACAAAGAAAGCGGTTTCCTCCCTGAATGGGTCAGTCCAGGTCACCGCGGCTGTATGGTAGGTAATAACTCGGCTTCGGTAGTTGCCGACGCCTATCTCAAAGGTGTGAGAGGCTATGATATCGAAACACTTTGGAAGGCTGTGCTACATGGCGCCAACAGCGTGCACCCCACAGTTAGTTCGACCGGTCGTTTGGGATATGAATACTACAACAAATTGGGATATGTGCCCTACGATAAGAAAATCAATGAAAGCGCAGCCCGTTCTTTAGAGTATGCCTACGACGATTGGTGTATCTATCAATTGGGAAAAGCATTGGGCAAATCTAAAAAAGAAATCGGTATATATAAGGAACACGCGATGAACTATCGCAACCTATTCGATAAAAGCATCAATCTGATGCGGGGCCGCAATGCCGACGGCACATTTGTCACTCCTTTCAATCCATTAAAATGGGGGGATGCCTTTACCGAAGGCAATAGTTGGCACTACACCTGGTCGGTATTCCACGACCCACAAGGATTGATCAATCTGATGGGAGGAAAAGATAAGTTCAACACAATGATGGACTCTGTTTTTGTTCAGGCTCCCAACTTCGACGATAGTTATTATGGTGGTGTGATTCATGAAATCCGAGAGATGCAGATTATGAACTTCGGTCAGTATGCCCATGGCAACCAACCGATACAGCACATGCTCTATCTCTACGACTGGTCTGGACAACCTTGGAAGTCTCAGTATTGGATTACCGAAGTAATGAACAGACTCTACGAAGCAACGCCCGACGGGTATTGCGGCGATGAAGACAACGGCCAGACATCTGCCTGGTATGTATTCTCTGCAATGGGATTTTATCCTGTCTGCCCTGGAAGCAATCAGTATGCATTGGGAACACCTTTCTTCAAGCATATCAAACTGCATCTTGAGAATGGCAATACGGTAGATATCAATGCCGAAGGATTGAGCAGCACCAATAGATACATCTCGTCGATGACCATCAACGGAACTCCTTATAGCAAGAACTATCTATCGCATACCAACCTGATGCACGGTGCAAAGATTCAGTTCACAATGAGCAGCAAGCCTAACCTTTCGAGAGGTACTGCCACCGAGGATGCTCCCTATTCTTTCAGCAACGAACTCAAAAACAACAAAAAATAAGATCCATGAAGAAAAGAAGAATTTACGTTAGCGCACTCATCGCTTCGGGCATGTTGCTTTGTGGCGGTCAAGCCTTTGCTTCGTCACTGACAGAACTCCCCGGCAGTGTTTGTCAGTCAGATGCTTTTGCAAAGAGCAATCGTCCCGATGTAGACAAGCGATTATTCAAATCGAAAACAATAGAAAAAGAGGTACAGTACATTCAGAAGTTGTTGAAGAACGCTAAGCTTTCTTGGATGTTTGCCAATTGCTTTCCAAACACCATCGATACAACGGTACATTTTAAAACAGATGATAACGGCAAACCCGATACTTTTGTCTATACCGGTGATATCCATGCCATGTGGCTTCGAGATTCGGGAGCTCAAGTCTATCCTTATATCGCTTTTGCAAAGGACGACAAGCAACTGAAACAAATGCTCGCCGGCGTCATCAACCGCCAATGGAAATGTATCAATATCGATCCATACGCCAATGCTTTCAACATGGGACCGACGGGTAGCGACTGGGCTTCTGACGGAACCGATATGAAACCCGAACTTCATGAACGCAAATGGGAGATAGATTCACTCTGCTATCCCCTTCGCCTCGCCTATCAATATTGGAAGGAAACGGGTGATGCCTCTGTCTTCGACGATGCATGGATTAAAGCTATCGGCAATATCTTAAAGACTTTCAAAGAACAACAGAAGAAAGAAAATATCGGTCCGTATCACTTCACCAGAGTGACCGACCGCGCCCTCGATACTGTTCCGAATGCAGGATTGGGCAATCCGGTTAAACCTTGCGGACTGATTTGTTCGATGTTCCGCCCATCTGATGACGCCACAACATTTCAATTTCTTGTTCCGTCCAACTTCTTCGCCGTATCGTCACTCCGTAAAGCGGCCGAGATATTAAAAGCAGTCAATGGTCGTCAAGATATTGCAGAGCAGTGCACCTCTTTAGCTGACGAGGTAGAAAGCGCATTGAAAGAATACGCGGTCTACAACCATCCCAAATATGGAAAGATCTATGCTTTCGAAGTAGACGGCTTCGGCAACCAACTTTTGATGGACGATGCTAATGTTCCGAGCCTGCTAGCTCTTGCTTATTTAGATAAAGAGAAAGCCAACGACCCTATCTATCAGAATACCCGCCGTTTTGTATGGAGCAAAGACAATCCTTATTTCTTCAAAGGCAAAGTGGTCGAAGGTATTGGTGGCCCACATGTTGGCTACGATATGATTTGGCCGATGAGCATCATGATGAAAGCATTTACCAGTAAAGACGATGCCGAAATCAAATGGTGTATCGAGACATTGCTCAACACCGATGCAGGAACTGGCTTCATGCACGAAACATTCAATAAAGATGATGCTTCGAAGTTCACTCGCAGCTGGTTTGCCTGGGCCAATACTTTGTTCGGCGAACTCATCATCAAACTGGTGAATGACGGAAAAGTAGATTTGCTTAATTCTATTCAATAAATGAAACTTACAAGATACAGATGGATGGGGATGAAAAGCATCTTATGCCTTTCTACCTTATTAATATGTCTTTCGGCTGTGGCCCAAAAGCCAGCCTATCGCAATGCGAAACTCTCTATTGACGTCCGCACCAAAGATTTGCTTGGCAGAATGACATTGAATGAGAAAGTAGGCCAACTGCTCTGTCCGCTTGGTTGGCAGATGGTGGACCGCAAAGGTAACGATGCCGTTTGCTCCGAATCGTTCAAGCAACTTACCGCCAAACAGCCTGTTGGTATGTTATGGGCTGTCTTTCGCGCCGATCCATGGACGAAGAGAACGCTGAGCAACGGACTCAATCCCGAACTGGCAGCCAAAGCAGGCAATGCCATCCAAAAATATATGATAGAGAATACCCGCCTTGGCATTCCACTTTTCATTGCCGAAGAAGCGCCTCATGGCCACATGGCAATTGGCGCAACAGTATTTCCGACAGGAATAGGAATGGCAGCAACTTGGTCGAAAGACTTAATGGCACAAGCAGGGAAAGCCATTGCAACTGAGATACGTCTAGGTGGCGGACATATTGCCTATGGACCCGTACTTGATCTTTCTCGTGAACCGCGCTGGTCGAGAGTAGAAGAGAGTTTCGGAGAAGACCCCGTGCTGAGCGGCACTTTGGCAAAGTCTTTTATCACCGGCACCGGTGGAGGTCAGCTCTCCTCGCCCACTACTTCATTGGTCACACTGAAACACTTCCTGGCTTACGGCATCCCACAAGGAGGACAAAACGGTAATCCGTCTATAGTAGGACGCCGCGATCTATTGCAAAACTTCCTTCCACCATTTAAGCAAGCTATCGATGCCGGAGCATTATCGGTGATGACTTCATACAATTCGGTAGACGGAGTGCCTTGTACTTCCAATCGATATCTGCTTACCGAGCTGCTGCACAACAAGCTACATTTCCGTGGTTTCTCGGTTTCCGATTTATATAGTATAGAAGGTATTCATCAAAGTCATTTTGTAGCACCGACCATCAAAGATGCCGCTGTGCTCTCGATGAAAGCCGGACTTGATGCCGACCTTGGTGGCGCAGCCTTCACTCATCTTGAAGAAGCCGTTCAAAACAAAGAAATAGACGAAGCTGCCATTGATACTGCCGTGAGCCGCATACTCAGACTGAAGTTTGAAATGGGACTCTTCGAACATCCGTACATCGATGTCAAGACAGCAAAACGTGAAATCGGCTCGGCAGCAAATGTTGATTTGGCTCGTCGAGTGGCACAAGCAACAATCACTTTGCTCAAGAATCAAAATCAGATACTACCACTGAGCAAATCTATTAATAAGGTAGCAGTTATCGGTCCTAATGCCGACACTCCTTACAATCAGCTTGGCGATTATACTGCTCCGCAAGCCGATGGCAAAGTAAGAACAGTGCTCAATGGCATTACCGACAAATTGGGAGCCAACCATGTAGAATATGTCAAAGGATGCGCCATCCGTGACACTACCGATTGCAATATTGAAGAAGCCGTCGCAGCTGCCCGTCGTTCTGATGTAGCAGTTGTTGTAGTAGGCGGTTCGAGTGCCCGCGATTTCAAGACAGACTATAAAGAAACCGGCGCAGCAGTTGTTTCAGACAAATCGGTGAGCGATATGGAATGTGGCGAAGGCTACGACCGTTCTACTTTATCATTGCTAGGCAAACAGATGGAACTGCTCAAAGCCATTAAGAAAACTGGTAAACCAATGATTGTTGTTTATATAGAAGGTCGTCCACTAGATATGAATTGGGCTAGCGAAAATGCTGATGCCTTGCTTCTGGCGTGGTATCCCGGCGAACAAGGAGGGAATGCCATTGCCGATGTACTCTTCGGAGATTTCAATCCCGCAGGCAGACTACCGATATCTATCCAACGTTCAGTAGGGCAACTTCCTGTTTACTATAACAAGCCACGCCCCGAAGGGCACAACTATGTTGAAGAGCCCGTCACCCCACTCTATCCTTTCGGCTACGGACTAAGTTACACTTCCTTCAATTATGACAATTTGAATATCGTAGCAGAAGGTGGCAATAACTTTAAAGTTTCGTTCAATATCAGCAATACTGGCGACCGTGACGGAGAAGAAGTGGCTCAAGTCTATCTGCACCGTCGTTATTCATCAGTTGTGCAACCCGATAGACAACTCAAATACTTCGATAGAATCTTCCTTAAAAAAGGAGAATCTAAACAAGTATCATTCAAACTGACGCCCGAAGATTTGTGGCTTATCGACGAAGCATATAATAAGGTAGTAGAACCTGCCGATTGCGACTTGCTCATTGGCAGTTCATCGAAAGATATCAAACTACAGAAAGAATTCAAAATAAACTAAACATCATAAATTACATCACAATGAAGATAAACAAATATCTAAGTTTGGCTCTCATGCTGACATTCGCACTGTCGGCTTCGGCGGCTCAGCCCAAGAAGAGCAAGACGCAGACAACGGTCAATCTCACTCAGTTTGTCGACCCGACTATCGGAACCGGTGGTCATGGTCATGTTTTCTTAGGGGCCAATGTTCCTTTTGGATTCATACAGCTCGGTCCGTCGCAAGTGGTAAAAGGTTGGGACTGGTGTTCCGGCTACCACGACAGTGATAACACCATTATCGGATTCAGCCATACTCACCTTAGTGGAACAGGTATCGGCGATTTGGGCGATATCTTGGTATTCCCCACCAACGATAATAAAAGCAAATCTACTTTCTCTCACAAAAATGAATATTGCAAGCCCGGTTACTATTCGGTGAAGTTAGATGAGTCAGGCATTAAAGCAGAACTCACCGCTACAGCCCGTGTCGGTTTTCACCGCTACACATTTCCGAAGGGTAAAGACGCCAAGCTGATTTTCAATCTAGCTTATGGTATTGGCTGGGATAAATATGTAGAAGGTAAAATTACGAAAGTGAATGACCGCACCATTTCCGGATACAGAATTTCTACTGGATGGGCAAAACTTCAAAAAGTATACTTCACGGCGACTTTCTCTGCTCCAATAAAAGATATGGTGGCTCAGGGAGATACAATTCAGACGCTGACATTTAAGTTGCCTGCCAATGCTCAGTTATTGGCAAAGGTAGCCTTATCACCTGTCAGCATCGACAATTCGAAGAAGAATATGGAAGTCGAACTTCCGGGTTGGAACTTTGCCGCTACTGCCGCAGCTGCCGATAAAGCATGGAACAGCCAACTGAGCAATATCACTTTCAATACGAAGAATGCTGCCGATAAGAAGGTATTCTATACCGCTCTCTACCATACCATGATTGCTCCGTCTCTATTCTGTGACGTCAATGGCGACTATTACGGATCGGACAGAACCATTTATCGCAACAGCGGTTTCAAGAACTATACAACCTTCTCTCTTTGGGATACTTATCGTGCTGCCCAGCCTTTGATGACCTTGATTCATCGCGACATGCTGCCCGATATGGCACAAACATTCCTCCACATCTTTGCACAGCAAGGCAAACTTCCGGTGTGGCATCTCGTAGGTAACGAAACAGACTGCATGGTGGGCAATCCCGGCATCATAGCTCTTGCCGACATGTATCTGAAAGGGGCCACGATGGACAAAGAAGCAGCCTTCGAAGCCATGAAGAAGAGTGCTATGCTTGATGAGCGTGGCATGAGAGAATTGAAGAAATACGGCTATCTGCCCTACGATAAGACAGAAGACATGGCCGAAACAGTAGCTCGCGGATTGGAATACGCTATAGCCGACTGGTGCGTAGCTCAAGTAGCCAAAGATCAGAACAAACAAGACGACTATCAATATTTCTTGAATCGCAGCATGAGCTATAAGAAATACTTCGATAAGAACTTAGGATTTGTACGCGGTGTAGATAGTAACGGCAAATTCCGCGAACCATTCAATCCGTTCCACTCCTCTCACCGCGCCGACGATTATACCGAAGGCAATGCTTGGCAATACACTTGGCTAGTTCCACAAGATGTTCATGGCCTCATCAATGAATTTGGTGGCGAAAAGCAATTCATCAACAAATTCGACTCGCTCTTTACCGTCAAAGGTGATTTGGGTAAAGATGCTTCTCCAGATATTTCGGGTCTCATCGGACAGTATGCTCATGGCAACGAACCGAGTCACCATATATTATATATGTATGCCTATGCCGGACAGCAATGGAAGAGTGCTCCACTTATCCGTCAGACATTGACCACACTCTACACCACGAAGAAAGACGGACTATCGGGCAATGAAGACGTTGGTCAGATGTCGGGCTGGTATGTTCTTTCATCAATGGGCATCTATCAAGTGGAGCCCGCCGGAGGCAAATTTATCTTCGGCTCGCCTTTGATGGACGAAGCCATATTGAAAGTCGGTGGCGGCAAAACATTCCGCATCGTTGCCAAGAACAACAGCCGAGAAAATATGTATATCCAAAGTGTAATATTCAATGGAAAGCCCTACACCAAGAGCTATATCAACTACAAAGATATTATAGCTGGCGGAACTCTCGAGTTCACAATGGGCAACAAACCATCAAACTTCGGAACTGACGTAAACGACAGACCATAATTAAATATCAAAATAACAAATCGGTCTCACTCCAATTGCGAAGTGAGACCGATTTTTCTTTTTACCGAATAAGCCGAGAAGAGCTTAACATTTCTAGCCCACCTTCACTAGAAATTGATATAATCAATCCTACAAATTGCCCTATCGATGGGTCAATCGTATTTTTTGAGTTCTTTTGTTTGGCTTTTTCATCAGCTTGCACTACCTTTGTCAATGCTTAATGATAAGAAGCGAGGCAGATGGACTATAAATTACAACGAAACATATCACTTTTAGCTGTAATAGCACTACTATTTATTTCTTTTGGATGGGGAGCACGCAATTATTCTACTACCCGTTCTGACATTGTTGCATCACTCAACAAAGCTTTACAACAAACAGTAAATAAGCATGCTGCGACATGGCTCACTACCGATACCATCAAAGCTTATAGTCGGCTTCAGGAGAAAATGGGCAGTGCATTATCTGTTCATACCTTCGACGAAACTTTTGCCGAAGCATTGCCTTACAAGTCGTTACGCCATCACTCCGGCATTCAGGTAAGATTACTCCCCCGCAATGCCCAACTCTTTACCGACGAACTATCCGACGGCTATCTGATGAGTGACACCATTTTGTGGATGTCGCCCACAGCCGAAGCTTCTTCAGCAACGCGCCAGATGTTGTCTTTCAGAGGCTATGCCGAATGTCCTTTCTTTACAGCGCTATCACTTTCGCACCCCGCCGGACCATTGACGTTGTTCTTCTTGGCCATTATCATCGGTATTGCTTCGGCCTATCTCATCAACCGCAAACAGAAGAAAGCCAACGAGCAGCTTGGCATTGTCTCATTCGGCAATCTGTCGCTATGCGCTTCAGACAACTGCTTTTACGATGAACATCACCAACGTATCCGTCTCACGCCTCTCCAGTATAGTCTGATGGAAATGTTCTTCCAATCATCTTCTCATCTTCTTTCCAAGTCCGAAATCTGCGAAACTTTATGGCCCGGCAAAGACAATGCAGAAGAAACGCTCTATACCCTCATCCGCCGTCTCAAACCGGTCATCGAGTCGAATAGCAACCTCTATATCAAGACAGATAGAGGAAGGGCCTACCGCTTGGTTCAACAATAAGAATCACATCTCCTCATTCCTTTTCTATTATCATCTTGTTTCTCGCTAAGATATATCAAGTCATAGCAAGGAGAGAGTTGTTGTACACTCACTCGTCGTTTGAGAACGAAAAAGATGTCACTTCATGATATATTCTTCGTTACTTCAAGAAGAGAAAGTGTATTGATAATCAAGTATTCTAAGAATAGAGCTTGTATTTTAATAAATAAAGCTTATATTTAAAAAAACAAAGCCTTTATTTTAATAAATAAAAGCTTTATTCTTAGAAGTATTCAAGAAGAAACAAGTTTTACTTCTTGATGAAGTATGTTTTACTGCCCGAAGAAGCAGATTATATTGCTTTAAGGAGGGCTTAAATATGCCTTGACTACTATAGCTGCGATGCCCCCAACATATTGCAATCTTCTAGAGTGGAGAAGAATATTTGAATATTTCGGATTTCGTGTTGATAAGGAAAGTCCTCTTTCAACGCAGTGAACATTGAATCGGCAAAATATATAGAAGACGGACTAATGCCACCACCAATGATGATTGCCTCCGGGTCGTAAGCATACAACACCAACTGCAAAAGTTTGCCAAGATGATATCCAAACTGATGCCACACTTCTAGTGCTTCATGATCCCCTTGAGCAGCCAGTTCGGAAAGTTCTTTTCCCGTCTTTCCACTTTTATTTAAAAAAAGGCTACTACAGTAATGTTCATAATCGCTATCCAAATAAGGAAGGCAACCAATTTCGCCGGCACCGGTATTGGCTCCTCTATACAACTTGCCACGAATAACAATGCCGCCACCTACTCCTGTACCGAGAGTGATACCAACGATATTGTCGAACGGATGACCGACACCAAAGTGTTTCTCACCCAACACAAAGCAGTTCACGTCGTTGTCTACAAATACCGGAACATCGTAGCGTTGTTCGAGCAGATTCTTCAGGTCCACTTCATCCCACGATGGTATGTTCTGAACATTATAGACTATACCGGTGGCGAAATCGACTATCGAAGGAACTCCGATACCTATTCTTACTACATCCTGCTTCATCAAAGCATCTATCAAGCTATATATTTGCAGAAGTACTTCTTCTTTAGTACCCGTTGACTGGCAAGGGACTGTCTTACGCTCTATAATCCGACCGTCGTTTATCAGGGCAATACGAATATTCGTTCCGCCCAAATCTATTGCTAAACTTTTCATCCTCGTAATTATTTGTCAGTCTTCCAGCGAGGAAGTACTTTATTAATAGATGGTTCTGCTACCTCAAATGTTCCTTTTCCGTCGAGCACTTTGCAGTTGATTGCCGATACTACGTTTCCTTTTATGCGAAGTACAACGAAAGAGCCGGGACCGTCGCTATCTTTCCAAGCATTATTAACTTGATAGACCGTATGCCCTTTGTAGATTTCCAAAGTGGCGATATGAGCATGACCGGCAAAGAATGCTGCCAGATTGTATTTGTCGAGCAAACCGAACAAGCGCACTCTACTACTCTCGGGCCACCAATCGAGTGTCTCTTTATCAACACCGAAATGTTGAATATAGATAACAGGTGCACCATGCGAAGCATATTTCTTCAAATCTTTTTCGAGCCACTCAAAATTACTTTTGCAATACGAAGTATCTCCTGCACAGCATTGACCATTTACAAAATGTACACCGCCCACATTCCAAGAATAGCTACGACTAGAAGCATCCAGATTGAGTATCTCGCCGCGCTTCAATTTGGCATTCAATACCGAATCAAGATAATGAAAGGTATAAGCACGACCTTTCAGATTGTCTGCGCCTTTGTCCGAAACAGCAGGGTTGATATCATGATTGCCGAGTCCAGGAAAGACATTATAATGTATACGGCGTTCGCCCTTCCCCATCTCATAACGTTGGCGATACAAGCCAAGAATCTCCGGACGCGACTTGTCGAACAGGTCACCAGCCAGTGCTACACAATCTAATTTTTTCAGCAATGTGCCTGCAATACCTTTTGGTGCAGTCGAAGGAAATCTGAAATGGTTCTCCAAATTATTGATAGCGACTACATGATAATATTGATCCGTCTCGGGCAACAAGTCGAAATGCAAGTCAGACGCCACGACAACTGTACAATCATATTTAGTTTGTTTGCTTTTTATGCCTTTCGATTGTCCGTAACTCACTATACTGAGACCGAACAAGGCAAGCAATGTGAATAGAATATTCTTTCTCATGATCATTAAATCTTTATAACGTTTGTGTTCCCGACTTAATCTGCTGAACAGTCTGATGATCTCCCCATTTAATAGTGAGTTCGAAAGGAACATTGGTTTGTATCGTGACTTTAGGTTTCTCTTCTACCGAAGTTCTCTTCTTTACTTTGATAGATACGAGTCCATCCTTTCCGAATGGATAACGAGACAAGCCATAGCCATCGGTAAGATTAACTTCTATGGTCATCTTCCCGTCCTGAACATTGGCACGAATACCAAATAAGTATTCAATGAGCACGGCAATTGGTGGCAAGCCCGTCCAACCCACAAAGTCTTTGCGAGCCATAAATCCAGGTTCGGCCTTCTCGGGAGCATAGTATTCCCAGAACGTGCCAGTCTTCTTGTAGACTTCGAATACATTATTATAGTGGTTTCGAGCGATATCAAAAGCCAGTTTATTGTAGCCCTTATCAACAAGTCCCGAAATGACCATATAATCTGCCGGTGCCCAAACGCCACCAACCCAATAACGGCCATTGGCTTTATACTTCGGATTGTTGGCTGCTAAAGAAGCAATACGGTGAGGGCGATTGAATGTCAGGGTATCTTCCAAGTGGCTGACGAGCGAATCCAATCTATCTTTTGGCAATACATCGGTATGCAATGCCCAGTAAGCATAGATACCTTGCGTCTTGCTCAGGCTGCCATCGGCATATTGGTCGTACAAGAAATGATCTTTCGAGCTCCACATATTCTTACTGATATAGGCCGATAGACTCTTCACATCATCTTCGAACTCTTCAATCTCCTGCCAACGTTCGAGATAGAATCCCATCTTCAGCAATATATTCGCCATAAAGATTTGTTGAAGACAAGCATCCAACCAAATCATGTGACCATTGCTATAGATAGTATTGTATTGGGGCTGCACTCGAGGCATATTATCCATTCCGGTGCCCCATCCGCTACTCCAATAAGTACCGTTGCGCCAAGTACGATTCAGTTTCAGCCACTTGTAATAAGCCGAGAGAACCGGAAATATCTTGTTCAGACGTTCTTGGTCGCCAAACTGAGTGAAGTAAAGCCATTCCGACCAAGGCAAAAGGTTGGGGCCGGTGCTCGTCGGGTCGTAACGTTCGAAACAATCCGAACCATCGGCATGAATCTCACGGCAAATGAATCCATCGGGATGCTGTTTGGCATAGAAATTATCGAGTGTACGTTGAAACGGAAAGAAGTTTTTACCATAACGGCAGAACATCGTGATAAACGAATCGTCCCACATAAAGATATTGCCGTTGTAGGCCGGAGCGATATAGCTGCTAACGAACCCCGAATCATCTATTGGCTGGCAAATATTGGTCAATGCAATCTGCCAAGCCTTCCAATACATCTCGATTTCTTTGTCGTGTCCCTCCCAATATGGAGAAGGCAACACTGTGCGAGCTTTTTCGAAAGTGCCAGGCTTTAATTTCTCTTGCTTTGCCGTACGAAAAGTATTTTCCGTTACCAAAGTTTGCATGACATAAGTGTCTTTATAAGGCAGCTTATACTTCGGAGAGCCTGCCGAAATTGTATTCTGAGCAGACATCGTCGAAGAGCCAAGAGTGACAAGTGCAAAGATGATTGTCAGACAGTAGATTTTTTTCATACCTTATTATATTAGAGGTTCATCAGTTTTTTAATTTTCAATGCAATATCTGCGTTCTCCATGATACCGGTAAAGTTCTCCGAGCCGGGACCAAAAGCATAGATAGGCACCATCACTCCCGAATGTTCGTTGGTAGAGAACTTGCAAACAATCTTACCTTGCTGCAAATCGCCATCAATCAATGTCAATCCGCCTGTTTCATGATCGGCAGTAACGACAACGAGTGTCTCGCCATCCTGGGCAGCCCACTTCATCACTTCACCAACAGTACGGTCGAAATCATGAATCTCTTGCATCAGCATGCCAAGATCGTTGAAGTGACCATAATCATCGAGTTGAGAACCTTCGACCATCATAAAGAAACCATTCTTATTCTGATTGAGCAGATTGATACCTTTCAAAGAAGCACGTGCCAGTAGATCTCCTCTCTCGGCAGGCACAGGAGTATCGACATCGTAGGGCACAGCAAACACTTTACCCGATTTCCAACTTTGCAGATCTTCCCAGGAGCGAGAGATGTGATAACCTTCTTTCTCCAATTCTTTAAATAGATTGCGTCCGTCGTCGCGATGTTCAAAATACTTGGCACCACCACCAAAAGCATAGTCAATACCACACTTCACATAGTCGGCAGTAATATCTTGCTCTTTATCACGGTCGGCATTGTGGCAACAGAAGTCGGCAGGAGTAGCATCCCACAAGCGGCAAGTCACAGCAATGCCCGCAGATTTCTTTTTAGCTTGAGCCAGTTTGCAAAGAGATTGCAAAGGCTTACCGTCTGGGTCTACACCAACAGAGTGATAACTCGTCTTATGGCCCGTAGCAAGTGCAGTACCGCCGGCACCCGAATCGGTAATCAGTTTGTTGGTACAGTATGTTTTGGACAGACCGGTATATTGAGCATTCTCCAACCACAGATGACCACGATTGGCAGTCCATGCCGAATACACATCCATCAAACTCATGCCATCACCAATCATCAGAATCACATTCTTCACTTTATGTCCTTTGGGAGGAGTGATTTTCTGAACAGTATATGGTTGAGTCAAAGTATAGGTCTGAGGATTATAGTTTTGCGACAGAACTGGCTGAGCCATTGTTACGATCGCTGTAATTAGCAGTAATGATTTAATTTTCATTGTTTTATTCATTATCAATTGTTTTCATTGTTTCGGTGAAGAAGTCAATTCGAATCTCAATGTGCCTCCTTCTATGATTTGCTGATAGTCTATTGAAAGACCAATCTTCTTGCCATTCCAGTAGACAGCAGCAATATAGCGATTCTTTTCGGGATTATTGGCTTCGATAATCAGATTTTTATGATTACCCAGTGTGACGGTTGCCTTTTTGAACAGAGGGGTAGTCAACGAGTAGAGATTACTACCTGGACATTCGGGATAAAGGCCTAAACTACTCATCACCAGCCATGCCGACATCTGGCCACAGTCTTCATTGCCACAGAGACCGTCGGGAGTTGTTTTGTACATTTCATCAAGCAAGCGGCGAGTCCAATATTGGGTTTTCCAAGGCTGACCAAGATAATTGTAGAGATAGACAATGCCATGACTTGGTTCGTTGCCATGAACATACTGCCCAATATAGCCCGAGATATCAGGCAGTTCGGGATCAATCGTCGGCTTCACTTTGAACATACTGTCAAGAGCCGCTACCATATTATCTTTACCGCCATAGAGAGATATCAGACCGTCCATGTCGTGAGGAGCAAAGAATCGATATTGCCAAGGCGTTGCTTCAGTAAATGCTGCACTCGTCTGATAAGTATCAAATGGAGTAAGCCATTTTCCATCCGATTGCAATGGACGGAAGAAGCGAATACTCGGATCGAACAACTTCTTATAATTCTGAGCCCGTTTCATATAAATATTGTAGTCATCTTGATGCCCTAGAGCCTTTGCCATCTGGGCAATGCACCAAGAATCGTAGCTATACTCTAAAGCACAAGATACAGATTCATTGGTTTTGTCACAAGGTATATACCCTAATGTATTGAAGAAACGACTACCTTTTCTATCCGTTTCTGCCGAAGCCTTCATCGCTTTCAATGCTTTCTCGGCATCAAAAGAGCGCATACCTTTCTGATAGGCATCTGCGATGACCGAAACAGCATGATAACCAATCATGCAATAAGTTTCGCCCTTGCAAAGCGGCCATACAGGTAGTTCGCCTCTTTCATCATAACGTTTCAACATCGAATTGATAATATCCGAAGTCAAATCTGGATGAATGAGCAGCATCAGAGGATTCCAAGTCCGAAACGTATCCCATAATGACAATGTAGAATATTCTTTCGGCTGGTTCGCATCATTAATTTGATTCGGTACAATACATGAGTGGTAAAGTGCCGTATAAAACTTAGTCAGATTATCGTTATTGTCGTCTTCAATTTGAATGGCATTCAAACAATTTTGCCAATCTAAAGTGTTTCTATTGTGCAGTTCGTCAAAAGTATAATTGGATGTTTCGACCGACAGATTCTGCTGAGCAGCTTCACAACTCTCGCCCGAAAGACCTACTTTGCAAACAAGCGGTTCCTCTTGGGCAGAATCAAAAGATACGAGCAGCTTCAAGTCAGTGCCATTGATTGTATCGCCAATGGCGATGTTTCGAGCTATACCATTATTATATAGTACCACCTTAGAGAGTGGTCTAGAAAACTTCACATCAAAATAGATGTTCTGCCCTTTTATCCAGCCATCGCTACAACGCATGCCACTTATTTCATTTCCACCATTCCATCTGACCATTGCCCGCTCGATAGGTTCATTGTCGAGCGAATGTTTCAACTCAATCAGTAGCTGGTTGTTCAGCCCCTTTCGATAAGTATAACGATGGATGCCACAATGAGTGGTAGCTATGAGTTCGGCAAGTACTCCTTCGCGTTTCAGATTGACGCAATAATACCCTGGAGCCGCCGTCTCGTCACGATGAGAGAAATATATAGGTTGATTGAATGTTCCATCTGTGACAGGCCGAATCAATATATCTGCCAAATCGGAGCACCCCGTACCACTTAGATGGGTA
>DAIUBN010000030.1:0-20274 GCA_036846645.1 Bacteroidaceae bacterium
ACGAAAAGAGGGATACTTTATCAGTATCCCTCTAAATCCGTCTTTTGTGATCCGCTTGGGGCTCGAACCCAAGACCCCAACATTAAAAGTGTTGTGCTCTACCTGCTGAGCTAGCGGATCATCGCTGAATTGCGAGTGCAAAGATAAGTCCTTTTTGCGAACTGACCAAATGTATTTTGAGAAATGTTTTGATTTTTATTTCTTGTCTGGTATATCTGGCTTTAAATCAGTTTGTTTGAGAATATATCTTTTATAGTAGGATAGCATGATGGTGGTCATCGGCAGTGCGATAATCATACCAAGGATGCCCATGAGTGATCCCCAAATGGAGAGTGAAAGCAATATAACGGCAGGGTTGAGGCCTGTTATCTTACCCATTATCTTGGGCACGATGATACCATCTTCTATGATTTGTACTACGACGAATACTGCAAAGGCGGATGCGAGGATAATCCAGAAGTTCTGACCGGTATCTGCCGCTTTCAGGATGGAGAGCAATACGGCAGGAATGAGTCCAAGTGCATGGAGATAGGGCACCATATTGAGGGCACCTATGAAAAGTCCGAGCCCGATGGCTAGCGGAAAGTCGATGATACTGAAGCCTATACTGAATAAAATACCGACGCAAAGGGCTACCATGGCTTGACCACGAAAATACTGGTTCATGCCGACCTTTACATCTGATACAATGCCGGTGATGATACCACGATATTTGATGGGGAGCAGTTTTTCCCAACCATCGGACATCATCTCGTAATCTTTAAGAATAAAGATGAGATAGAGGAGAATGATAACCGAGGCGACAATACTGAATATATAGCTGATAGAATCACTCAACAGTTGCCATAGCTTTGGAATTCCTTCCTTAACTAAATTGGTGAGTGTATCGCTCCGTAGAAACTTCTGTACAGTGGCCATATCAAGATTCGACTGGATGAATTGCGAAATAAGACGTGGTACGGATCCTTTGGTCATAAATCCTTTCTGAATGTAGTATTCCATGAGCTTGTCGAATTTGCTTACTTCTTCTATCATTGGTGGAACAATAAGATAGATGATGCCGGAAATGACGACAACAACGAGTATGAGAGTACAAAAGATAGACAGCATCCGATTTTTGAAATGCAACTTATACTGGAAGAAGGTGACGATGGGATATATCATATAGGCTATGAGCCATGCAATAAAGAAGGGGAGTAGCACTCCGCTCAGTCTATTGATTAATAAAAATAGAATGACTACACCTGCAATGGCTATCGAGCCTCTGATAAAGCTGTCGAAAGTGATAAGTTTACGTTCCATGATGTACGGATTTTAAATTATGACTTTATAATATAGGTATTACTACCCATTCTCTTTTTTCTTTTTGTCTTCTTCGAGTGCTTCCAAATAGCATGTGCGACAAAGCGGCTCGTACTCGGATGTCTCGCCAAGCAATACACGCTTCTCGTCAGCAACGGTGCGATGTGAGAAGGCTGCCAAGTCGCCACAACGTACGCAGACGGCATGAACTTTGGTCACTTCGTCGGCTACAGCACAGAGGTCGGGCATCGGTCCGAAAGGTATGCCTTTGTAGTCCATGTCCAGTCCGGCAATAATTACTCTGACACCGTTGTTGGCAAGTTGTATACACACCTCGGCAAGTCCTTTGTCGAGAAATTGCGCCTCGTCAATACCGATGACATCTGTCTCGGAAGAGCAGAGCAGAATACTGGCAGAAGAATCGACTACGGTGCAAGAGATAGAATGACTATCGTGCGACACCACATCCGATTCGGAATAGCGCACATCAATAGAAGGTTTGAAGATTTCTATGCGCTGTTTGGCAAACTTTGCTCTTTTGAGACGGCGTAACAATTCTTCTGTCTTACCAGAGAACATAGAACCGCAAATGACCTCTATACGACCGTGACGGCGTGATGTTGCTTTGTTGTTATTTATGTTATTATCGTTGAATAAATCCATTTTTAAATATATTTGACTACAAAAATAATACTTTTGGTTGCTATTAGGATGATATTTTAATTATTTATTTCTACATTTGCGTAATTAACGCCTGATTTGAAAGAAATATAGAGGCGCAAAAAAAGAAAGAATGGGAATATTGTATGTGGTGCCTACTCCGGTAGGGAATATGGAGGATATGACTTTTCGCGCTATCAGGGTGCTGAAGGAAGCAGACTTTATATTGGCCGAAGATACTCGTACGTCGGGCATCTTATTGCAACATTATGAAATAAAGAACACGCTTATCTCTCATCATAAGTTCAACGAACATCAGACGGTGGAGAAGGTGGTAGAACGAATAAAAGGAGGACAGACGGCGGCATTGATATCGGATGCGGGAACACCTGCCATATCAGACCCCGGTTTCCTATTGGTAAGAGAGTGTGTGAGAAATGAGATAGAGGTGCAGTGTCTGCCTGGGGCTACGGCTTTTGTACCGGCATTGGTGGCATCAGGTATGCCCAACGACCGATTCTGTTTCGAGGGCTTCCTGCCTCAGAAGAAGGGACGACAGACGCGTCTTCTGAGTTTGCAGACAGAGCATCGCTCTATGATATTCTACGAATCGCCCTATAGGGTGTTGAAGACATTGACACAGTTTGTGGAGTTCTTCGGAGCCGAACGTCATGTGTCTGTTTCGAGAGAGATATCGAAAGTGCACGAAGAAACTGTTCGTGGTACATTGCAGGAGGTGGTAGCCCACTTCACAGAGCACGAGCCACGTGGCGAGTTTGTTATTATTCTTGAAGGATGTGATGAAAAATGAAATATAAACTTAATTTGAAAGGAATGAATATGAAAAAGTTAACTTTTCTATTAGTAACGATGGCACTCATGCTGCTGTCTGGCTGTAATAGCAAGACACAGAAACAGCAGTCCAACACGCTTCAGACAGAAAACGATTCTTTAAGATCAGAATTATCTAAGAAGAATGCTGATTTAGATGATATGATGGGTACATTTAATGATATCCAAGAAGGTTTTCGTCAGATCAACGCAGCTCAAGAGCGTGTAGACCTTACTCGCGGCTCTATTTCTGAAAACTCCAAGTCGGCCAAACAGCAGATTGCTAATGATATAGCTTATATCACCAAGACAATGGATGCCAACAAACGCAAGATTGCCGAACTGAAAAATAAGCTGAAAAGCAGTAAGAATCATTCTGTTCAGTTAGAGAAGGCTATCGAGGCTATGCAGGCTGAACTGGCTGAGAAGGCTAAACAAATTGAAAGTTTGCAAGCCGAACTCGCTGCTAAGAATATCCGTATTAAGGAACTCGACAATGCTGTGACTGGTTTGAAGTCAGAAAAAGAGACTCTGATTACAGAGAATCAGGCCAAAGCCAATACTGTAGCTCAGCAAGACAAGACCATCAATACAGCTTGGTACGTATTCGGTACAAAGTCTGAATTGAAGGCACAGAAGATTCTTGTAAAGGGTGAAGTTCTGAAAGGTTCGGGTTACGACAAGAGTTATTTCACACAGATTGATGTCCGTACAACAAAAGAAATCAACCTCTATTCTAAGAGAGCTTCATTGTTGACGAATCATCCGGCTGGCAGCTATTCGCTCGAAAAAGATGAAAAGGGACAGATGGTTTTGAAAATCACCAATCCTCAGGAATTCTGGAGCGTATCTCGCTATTTGGTTATCCAAGTTAGATAATACGATATAATTCTTTGAGATTTTGTCAAAGAAATATATTATAAATTGAGGCGGCCGTGTGAGTTTTTTCCTACAATCGTGTCGGGAGATACCTCTTACGGTTGCCTCTTTTTCTTTCGGTCTATTATTATCAATGAATCATGAAATATTGGAATTGTACTGTTACCTTATTTCTGGTCGTTTTATCGGTGTCGGCTTGCAAAAGTAACGACGAACCGGTGGTAGAGAAAAGCGACTACGAGAAGTGTAATGCCTGGATATTGAAGGCAATGCGCTCCGATTATCTTTGGAAAAGTAGTATTCCGGAAGATAGCAAACTGAATGCTACTGTTACGCCAGAGACATTTTTCTATACGCTATTGTCCGATAAGGATGGCAAGCATACATCGAGCAGAGACTATTATTATTCTTATATAGAAAATAATAAGGACTATGTGGCGAGCAAATCCATTAACGATGATACCAACTCGTATGGCATAAGTTTCGTGAGATATACTTTGCTCAAAAACAATGTGGCTACAGGATATGAATACGATAGGGTGATGTATGTGCTGCCGGGTAGTGTGGCAGCATCGGCAGGTCTGAAGCGAGGTGATTTCATCACTAAAATTGATGGTAGCGACATCAATATGTCGAGTGCCGATTACAAGAAAATAGTAAGTGGTGCAGCCCGTTCTCTTACCATTTATCATAGTATGAGCGACAAAACAGCTACCACTATATCTCTGCCGGCATCGGGAGCTGTTAACAATGACCCGATATTCTTGTCGAAGGTATTTG
Source organism: Bacteroidaceae bacterium (assembly GCA_036846645.1). Lineage (GTDB taxonomy): Bacteria > Bacteroidota > Bacteroidia > Bacteroidales > Bacteroidaceae > JAAYUD01. Next base: position 4,453 of record DAIUBN010000030.1, read on the forward strand.
AGGTAAATGGAAAGAAGGTGGGATATCTGGTCTACAATGAGTTTGCAATGGGACCTCATAACAGTACTACCGATCATACTTACGATACAGAACTGATAGCGTTGTTCAATAGCACTTTCAAAGGTGTCGATGAGTTTGTACTCGATTTGAGATACAATCCAGGTGGATACCTTACTTGTGCACGCCTGCTGGCTCGTCTGTTGGTTCCTAAAGCATCTATCTCGAGCCTTTTTGCGCGATTAAAAGATGCTGATGGTAAGACTACTGATTATAAATTCAGCGATGTAGATGGCAACAGCACTTACAATCTTAACGGCTTCACACCGCTCAAGCTGTCACGATTGTTTGTCATTGCAACGGGTTCTACAGCTTCGGCTTCGGAAGCGACCATGAACGGACTTGCACCATATATGAATGTTGTCCGTATTGGATTGACTACCGAAGGGAAAAATGTGGGTTCTGTGAATTATAAGGACAATAACTATGCATGGGATTTTCAACCTATCACCTTTAGTGTGACTAGTGCAGCCGGCAATGATTATAGTAGCGGACTAGCCCCCAATTATCAATACAACGAACTGAATACCACCGATAATCCTTCATTCCTCAATCTGGGGGATGCTGATGAATATCTGCTATCGAAGGCATTGAGTCTGATTAAGGATGGTGTGCTAAGTTCTAAAATGAATATTCAGAATAACGAAACAAACATTAATTCCTCGTACCGGCTACTCCCGATAGAGATGGTTGGACCGAGCAAATTAAAAGGATTAATAAAGACAACAGATTAATATATGAAAGAATTTGTAATTTCAGAAGTTCAGGCAGAAACTGCAGTTCTTGTCGGACTCATCACGCAACAGCAAGACGAGCGCAAGACGAAAGAATATCTCGATGAACTGGAATTTCTGGCACAAACGGCAGGTGTTGAAGTGGTGAAGCGCTTCACTCAGAAGGTGGAGAACCCTAGTTCTACATCTTATGTGGGCAAGGGCAAGCTGACCGAAATAGCCGAGTATATCACGACCAACGAAATTGGTATGGTGATATTCGATGATGAACTGACGGCACAACAGATTAGAAATATAGAGAAAGAAGTTCAGGTGAAAGTACTCGATCGAACTTCGCTTATACTCGATATCTTTGCCATGAGGGCACAAACGGCTAATGCCAAAACTCAGGTAGAACTGGCACAATATAAATATTTATTGCCCCGACTCACTCGTTTGTGGACTCACCTTGAACGTCAGGGTGGTGGCTCTGGTAGCGGAAAAGGTGGTAGCGTAGGTTTGAGAGGACCTGGTGAGACGCAGCTCGAAATGGACCGTCGTATCATTCTTAAACGTGTGTCTCTGCTCAAAGAACAACTCAAACAGATTGACAGGCAGAAAGCCACACAGAGAAAGAATCGTGGTCGCCTGATACGTGTTGCACTGGTGGGTTATACAAATGTAGGCAAATCTACATTGATGAATCTGCTTTCCAAAAGTGAGGTGTTTGCCGAGAACAAGCTTTTTGCTACTCTCGATACAACAGTGCGTAAGGTAATTATCGACAATCTTCCTTTCTTACTTTCTGATACCGTAGGATTTATTCGTAAGTTGCCTACCGATTTGATAGAATCTTTTAAATCGACACTCGATGAGGTCCGCGAGGCCGATTTGCTGATACACGTAGTTGATATCTCTCACCCCGATTTCGAGGAACAGATAGATATCGTGAATCAGACATTGGCAGATATCGGTGCCGCTGCCAAGCCCTCTATTCTCCTCTTCAATAAAATTGATGCCTATACCTATATAGAAAAGGCTGCGGACGATTTGACACCGAGAGTGAAAGAAAATATGACGCTCGACGAACTGAAAGAAACGTGGATGGCCAAGTTGCAGGACAATTGTCTGTTTATATCGGCAAAGGAAAAAGAGAATATAGACAATCTGAAATCTATCTTATACGATAGAATTAAAGAACTTCATGTGCAGAAGTATCCGTACAATGACTTCTTGTTCCAGAAATATGAGGAGCAGGAAGACGCTGAGGAAACCGACGAAGTATAATATTATTGATTTAACCTATTATTATGAATACAAAGTATCGTAGGCTGAGCGAAGAAGAAAGACTTCGTTTGCAGCAAAACTCGTGTGAGGCAGAAGACTGGAACGAAGTATATGTGGCAGAGAACTTTAAAGCAGACTTCGTGAGTCATGTCATGTTCTCTGGAACAAATTATTTGGGTGTAATGGACGGATGGTTTACGCTGCCGGGAGGTATTCGCAAACATAGTCAGCTGAAATATGCCACACTTCATAATGTCACTGTAGGAGATGATTGCTGCATAGAGAATGTGCACAATTATATTGCCAATTATATCATCGGCGACCATACGCTTATCGAGAATATCGGAGTGATGTACGTTGATCGCCTTTCTACATTCGGTAATGATGTGGCAGCATCTGTACTCAACGAGACCGGTGGACGCGAAGTCTATATCAATGATAAACTCTCTGCTCATCAAGCTTATATTATGGCACTCTATCGTCATCGTCCAAAATTGATACAACGGATGAAGGAGATTACAGATTTCTATTCTAACAAGCATGCTTCTTCTGTTGGTTCGGTGGGCAATAATGTGCGCATCAAGAATGTCAATACCATCAAGAATGTACGTATTGGCGACTGTTGCTCTATAAATGGTGCTTCGCGACTCGAAAATGGTAGCATCAATAGCAACGAGGCTGCTCCGGTATTGATAGGAGCTAATGTCATTTGCGAAGATTTCATTATTTCATCGGGCTCCAGTGTCACAGATGGCGCTACATTGAGCCGTTGTTTCATCGGACAAGCTTGTCTGTTGGGACATAACTATTCGGCCAGCGACTCGCTGTTCTTCAGCAACTGTCAGGGAGAGAATGGTGAAGCTTGTGCTATCTTTGCCGGTCCATATACCGTGACGCATCATAAGTCTACCTTACTCATCGCAGGTATGTTCTCTTTCATGAATGCCGGCTCGGGCTCTAATCAAAGCAACCACATGTATAAGTTGGGCCCTATTCATCAAGGCACGCTCGAAAGGGGAGCCAAGACCACTTCCGACTCATATATCTTGTGGCCTGCCAGGGTAGGCGCTTTTTCTCTTGTCATGGGGCGTCATGTCAATCATGCCGACACTTCCGATCTTCCGTTCTCTTATCTGATAGAGCAGGGCAACACCACTTATCTGGTGCCTGGCGTCAATCTGAGAAGCGTTGGAACCATACGTGATGCACAGAAATGGCCCAAACGTGATAAACGCACCGACCCCAACAGATTGGATTTCATCAATTACAATTTGTTGAGTCCGTATACTATCCAGAAGATGATAAAGGGTCGGCAGATATTGAAAGAATTGATTAGGGTATCGGGCGAAACGTCTGAAATCTATTCTTATCAGAGTGCCAAAATCAAAAGCTCATCGTTATTCAATGGTATTAAATTCTACGAGACGGCGATACGTAAGTTTATGGGCAACTCCATCATCAAGCGTCTGGAAGGTATCAACTTTTCTGACAACGACCAGATTCGTAAGCGGCTCAAACCCGATGCAAGTATCGGAGAAGGCGAATGGGTAGATATTGCCGGACTTATCACGCCGAAGAGTGAGATTGTGAAACTGATGGACGGTATAGAAAGTGGCGAAATCAACCGATTGAAATATATCAATGCTCATTTTGCCGAGATGAACGACAACTATTATTCTTATGAGTGGACATGGGCTTACTCTAAAATAAAGGAGATATATGGCTATGATCCGGAGACGATAACAGCCTCTCAGATTATCGAAATCGTGAAAGGTTGGCAGGAAGCGGTGATAGGTCTCGACCATCAAGTGTATGAAGATGCTCGCAAAGAATTCTCCATGCAGTCGATGACCGGTTTCGGTGTAGATGGTACTCGCGATACGAAGAAAGAAGACTTTGAGTCGGTTCGTGGTGATTTCGAAAATAATACGTTTGTCAATGCCATATTGAAGCATATAGATAAGAAACAGGCATTGGGAGACGAACTGATCAACCGCATCGGACAAATCAATTCTTAACTATATATTTATCACAAGCTACTGTATCACAACTTGAAAACTCTTATCGTTGTATCTATTCTGATTTTCTTTTGGGCCCTCCCGATTGTGGCTCAAAATAAGGTATTGCTGCAAGGCGAGGTTGTTGATGCTAGAACCGGCCATCCGATAGTTGGTGCCAATGTGCATACCAAGGGATATCGCGGTGCTACAGATGCCAAAGGAATGTTTAGTATTTCGTTGGCTAAGGGTGAGTATACCTTGACTTGTTCTTCGATTGGGTACGAAAGGTTGGATACACTTGTGCATCTTCAAAAGAATAGTTCGATTGTTGTCAAACTGGTAGAAGATGTGAAGGCTTTGGAAGAGATAACGGTGACGTCGAGATCGCGTAAGAACAAGATTCGTGATGTTCAGATAGGAGTAGAGAAGGTAGAAATTGCCGAACTGGCAAAGGTGCCAGCTCTGTTTGGTGAACGTGATATCATCAAATCTATCAGATTGTTGCCTGGTGTGAAGTCTGAAAGCGAAGCAACGAGTGGCTATCAGGTCAGAGGGGGCACTGCTACCCAGAACCTAATTCTGCTAGATGGTGCAATAGTCTATAACGCCGGCCATCTGATGGGCATCTTTTCTAGCTTCAACGATGATGCACTCATCAATGCATCTCTATATAAGGGCATGGTGCCTGCACAATATGGAGGGGCAACGTCGTCGGTGTTCGATATCTATGTCAAACCCGGTAGCATGAATGATTATAAATTTGGTGGTACGGTAGGATTGTTGTCAGCCAAGGTGTATGCAGAGGGACCGATATCTAAAGACAAAGCCTCTTTCTTCCTGGCCGCCCGTAGTTCCTATCTGGATATGTTTCTCAAAGCTACCAAAGATTATAAAGACAATACGCTCAATTTTTATGATATCAATGCCAAGGTGAGCTATAATATCAATGCCAACGATCGTCTATCGCTATCATTCTTCAGAAGCAGAGATAATATGGGCATAAAAGATTTGATGGACATGGGATGGGGCAATACGGCGCTGACTGCAAAGTGGTTTCACTATTTTGGAGAGAAACTTTCTTCCAATACTTCGCTTATATATTCTGATTATGGTAATGATATGAGTATGGAGATATTGAGTTCCAATTATAGTTCGAAGGGCTTTATCCGTCATGCTAGTCTGAATCATAATTTCGTTTGGTCTCCGTCCAAATCACATCATTTGGATATCGGACTACAATCATCTTATATCCAACTCAAATCGGCCGAATGGCAGATTAATAATCTGCATCAGATAGAAAAACGCAATGCTTGGGAGAATAACTTGTGGCTCAACGAAGAATGGGCAGCAAGTGATAAACTGACACTTTCGGCAGGTATCAGACTTAGTGCGTTCTCCGTGTTGGGAGGCTCGCCTTATTACAATCTGAATGACAATGGCGATATAGTCGATACCCTCAACTACTCTAAAGGAAAGTTCATCAAAACTCATATCGTTGTTGAGCCTCGGTTGAGTTTGAACTATAGCATCGGTGAGAATCAGAGCATCAAGGCTGGTTATGCCCGAACATCACAGAATGTATATGCTGTGCGCAACAGTAGTGCGTCGATGCCTTTCGACCGTTATACCATGAGCAGCAACATATTGAAGCCTCAGATAGCCAATCAAATCAGTTTGGGCTATATGGCTCTATCGAAAGATAGCAAATACGAGTTTTCTATCGAGGGTTATTATAAAAATGTTGATCATGTGTACGACTATAAAGATGGTAAGACTTTTCGCTCTGAGATAGAGATGGAACGATTGGTGCTGGGCGGCAAAGGACGTGCATACGGTGCCGAACTCTATGCTCGCAAGAATATTGGACGGCTCACGGGATGGATATCCTACACGCTATCTTGGTCGGAAAACAAGATTAAAGGTATCAACAATGACAATTGGTATACTGCCGGCAACGACCGCAGGCATGATATTGCTGTTGTAGCCATGTACAAACTGTCCAAAGGTTGGGACTTCTCTGCAACGTGGGTGTTCAATACTGGCAAAGCGCTGACTGCTCCTAGTGCCAAATACGAAATTGATGGACGAACTTACTATTATTATGCCGAACGCAATGGGTATAGGGCTCCCGATTATCATCGGCTCGATATCAGCTTCAGTCACACCAAAAAGTTGAAGCATTGCATCCGTCAATGGTCGTTCGGACTCTACAATGCATACGGCAGATATAATCCTTTTGTTATCAGATTCGAGAATGACGACACTAAATTATCGGGTACCAAAGCTGTGCAATATTCTTTGTATAGTTTCGTGCCTTCTATATCTTACAACTTGAAATTCTGAAGGCGATATGAAGTACTCTGTTTTTACATTGATTTTAGGTATTATCCTTTCGGCATTCTTCCTTGCAGGTTGCAAGAGAGAGATAGATATCGATTATCATTCGGTAGATAAGCTGTATGTCATTGAAGGCTATCTGACCAATAATTTGGCTGCTGTATCGATACTTCAAACTCGTGATGTGACCGATTCTGTGCTAAGCAAAACAGTGAGGGGAGCTGTAGTTACTCTATCATCCAGTAGTGGACAATCGGAAGTGCTCACCTATAGAAATGATGGCCTCTATCGGTCAACACTTGGCACAAGAGGTGTTCCCGGTACAACATATACTCTGAAAGTTCAAATTGATGATAACCAATACGTTTCTTCGTCGACGATGCAGAACAAGCCGACTATCGCATCGGCTACATTCAAATGGGTAAAAATGCTGAGCGATAAAATGCTGTTCTATCAGGTCAACGTACAAGACATTCCTGGCGAAGTCAATTATTATTGTTATCGTGTGTATAGAAACAATAGGGTATACCGTTGGAACGTATTTAAGGATATCAGTAATCCTGGTGGAAAGATACCCCTTAACATAGCTTGCATGAGCAAACAACAGGCCGATGATAATAAGGAAGAAGACAAAGATGATATTCTACACGAAGGAGATGAGATCTATTTCGAACTTCAATCTATCGATCGTAATGCCTACGATTATCTTTATTCTCTCCGTGTGAGCGAGAGAACGGCAGCCAATCCTATTGATAATTTCTCTGGTGGTTGTCTAGGCTATTTTTCTGCCTATTATTCGGTATGGCAAAACACTATTTTCAAGTATGCCGATATAGAAGATACCGAATAAGAATAAGATATCTTTACTTTGGTAAAAACAAATGAATTTATTTTGTATTGCATTCGGTTTGCACTATCTTTGCCTTACTTAAATAATAACGAAATATTAATTAGATATTTATTATGGCAACAACACCAGAGTTTAAGTATCAGCCCATGTTTCCATTGGGTCCCGATACTACTGAGTATTATCTGCTTACCAAAGACTACGTGTCGGTAGGCGAGTTTGAAGGAAAACCTATGTTGAAAGTTGCACCCGAAGGGTTGACCGCTATGGCAAATGCTGCTTTCCACGATGTTTCTTTCATGTTGCGTCGTTCGCACAACGAACAGGTCGCTAAGATTCTTTCCGACCCCGAAGCTTCGGACAACGATAAGTATGTGGCACTTACTTTCCTCCGCAATGCCGATGTGGCTTCTAAGGGATTACTTCCTTTCTGCCAGGATACCGGTACCGCTATTATTCATGGCGAGAAAGGTCAGCAGGTCTGGACAGGTTATTGCGATGAAGAGGCTCTTTCTAAAGGTGTTTTCAAAACTTATACCGAGAATGCATTGCGCTATTCGCAGAATGCTCCGCTCACCATGTACGATGAGGTGAACACCAAGTGTAATCTTCCTGCTCAGATTGATCTCGAAGCTACCGAAGGCGACGAATATCGTTTCCTCTGTGTGACCAAAGGTGGTGGTTCTGCCAATAAGACTTACCTCTATCAGATGACCAAAGCTGTGCTCAATCCTGATACTCTTGTTCCTTTCTTGGTAGATAAGGTTAAATCTTTGGGTACTGCTGCATGTCCTCCATATCATATCGCATTCGTTATCGGCGGTACATCTGCCGAGAAGAACTTGCTTACCGTTAAGTTGGCTTCTACTCATTATTACGACAATCTGCCTACTACAGGTAATGAAGGTGGCCGTGCTTTCCGTGATCTCGAGCTCGAGAAACAAGTGCTCGAAGAGGCTCATAAGATTGGTCTCGGTGCACAGTTTGGTGGCAAATACCTGGCACATGACGTTCGTATCGTTCGTCTGCCTCGTCATGGCGCTTCTTGTCCAATCGGACTTGGCGTGAGCTGCTCTGCCGACCGTAATATCAAATGTAAAATCAATAAAGATGGTATATGGATCGAGAAACTCGATAGCAATCCAAGCGAATTGATTCCCGAAGAACTGCGCAAGGCAGGCGAAGGCAATGCTGTGAAGATTGACTTGAATCAGCCAATGAAAGAAGTGCTGAAAGAGCTGACCAAATATCCTGTATCTACCCGTCTTTCTCTTAACGGTACAATTATCGTGGGCCGTGATATCGCTCATGCCAAGCTGAAAGAGCGCCTGGATCGTGGCGAAGATCTTCCACAATATATCAAAGATCATCCTATCTACTATGCTGGTCCGGCAAAGACTCCTACCGGTATGGCTTGCGGTTCAATGGGCCCGACAACTGCCAATCGTATGGATCCGTATGTCGACCTCTTCCAAAGTCATGGTGGCAGTATGATAATGCTGGCCAAAGGTAACCGTACAGATGTTGTTACAGAATCTTGCAAGAAATACGGTGGCTTCTATCTCGGTAGTATCGGCGGTCCTGCAGCTATCTTGGCTCAGAACAATATCAAGAGCATCGAGTGCCTTGAATATCCAGAACTTGGTATGGAAGCTATCTGGAAGATTGATGTTGTTGATTTCCCTGCATTTATCCTTGTTGATGATAAAGGCAATGATTTCTTCAAGCAGATTAAACCATGCTGCTGCAAAGGATAATCTTTGCTGGTAGATGAATAAAATAGTAAAGGCTGTATCGAGCATTCGGTACAGCCTTTTTCAATCTGCTATTATTCAAGCTTTATGCTATCCTCTTTTATTATTTCAAATATTGTTTTGGGTTAATTATATTCGCTAAGTAATAAGCTCGTTGTATAGCGATTGTTTATTTTAAAAATTATGAAATTCAAAGTCTATTTATTCTACCAATTGTTTCTCTAGAATATTAACGAATGATTTGGGCAAATATACGTTCTGCATATTCAGTGCCTCTTTAAATAGCGGAGCCATTTCTTCCTCTTTAAATCCGGCGATGCCGCATCCTATTCGTGTCACAAAGAAAGTGAGTTCGCTATGTTCGTTTGCAAAATTGATAAATTCGTCAACGTATGGCTTAATGGTTTCTACACCACCTTGCATTGTGGGAATGGCATAACTCTTACCTTGCAGACCAACTCCTTGTCCCCAAATGGCACCAAACTTATCTATTGCAGTTCTGGCCGCTCCACCGCCATGGCGACCCGCAAGATTGCTACCAAATACAAATATTTCATTAGATGCTAACGTCGTGATATATGCTGGCGTGTAGCGTGCTTTTTGACGCTCATTGACAGAAGTAGGAGAATCTTTATGATTACGGCTAGAAAATGAACCGAAGATTTTCATATTATTTGTATTTTTAGTTAACGATTGCGAAGTTACATAATAATTATGAAAAACAAAATAATCAGTTTATTTTTTTTATTCCTCTAATTTGTAAGTAATAAAGAAAAACGCCGCAAATTTATCATTCGATAAACCTACGACGTCTCTTGCTTATGCACTCAAAATTCTATTAACCAATTAATTATCCATGAAAATTACAATCAATTTAACCTATTATATCTTTTATAAACCCAAAACTTCTTTTTTATAAAACCTCGCCATAGATATTGACTATGGCGAGAGGTTTTTTTGTAGTTAATGTCGTGATATTGTATTGAATGAAAAATGATTTTGTTGAAACATTAATTGCAAATCTTACTAATTTATGAGAACTAAGTTATGTCTTTATTTTTATATTACAAAGATAGGAGATATTTCATCAACTTACTTTTCATTTAATTCGAAGATGTTTTCATATAGTTCGAAGAAGTTTTCATTTATACAGAACTAGTTTGCAAATCGTCAATTTCACGAATTTATGTGGTTTTATGGGGGGAGTAGACATAAAAAAAGGAAACTCTTTGCAGAATTTCCTTTTTTTATTTTTTCTTGAATCAAAAGAACTAGAGGTTAACTCTTTTCTCTTTAATTCTTGCTTTCTTACCTGTAAGTTTACGGAGGTAATAAAGTTTGGCGCGGCGAACCTTACCAATTTTGTTCACTTCAATGTTATCGATAGCCGGAGATTCGATAGGGAAGATTCTCTCTACACCTACAGTCCCTGACATCTTGCGAACAGTGAAACGTTTTTTGTCTCCATGACCGGAGATCTTGATAACAACACCACGATACAACTGTATACGCTCTTTGCTACCCTCGATGATGCGATATGCTACTGTTACTGTATCACCTGCTTTGAACTTAGGATACTCTTTTTTGGTAGCAAATGCCTCTTCTGCGATTTTAATTAAATCCATTGCTTCGTTCTATTTTTATTGTTTAAATGTAAAGCACGCAACATACCAAGTATCTCTTTCTTGACAGCGATTGCGCTAAAGCGGTGCAAAGTAACTAAAAAATGTTGAGTTGAACAAATATTTTTTATATATTTGTGCCTTGTATAAAACGATATTGATTATGAAACATAGTATAATACTACCTTTTTCTATTGCTATTGCTTTGTCTATGGCATCTCCTCAAGGGACTTTCGCACAGCGCAAATCTAAAAATAATGTGCAGCATTACGTCGTCACGGAGATGACTGGCAAATATATTTCAGTAGATTCTACCTATGATACTGGTGCCAGTAAAGCTGCTGTGGCAGTATTGTTACCTTATAAGAATAAGGTCGCTACCCAGATGTACTCGCAGATTGGCGAAGCTGCTAAGGCAATGTTGGCGGGAAGTGGTAAAAATAATCCGGAAGGATTGCTTTCCAATCTGATTGCCGATGTGCTTCGTGCCAAAGGTACAGAGGTGCTGGGTGGTAAAACGTGCGACATGGCATTGATGAACATTGGTGGTATTCGTTCTACTTTACCCAAAGGGAAGATTACTGTAGCCAATATATTCGAGATTCTTCCATTCGAAAATACACTGACTGTGGCTACAATGACAGGTGCCCAACTCAAAAAGTTGATGCAACAGATAGCTCACGTTTGCGCAGGTATCAGTGGTGCAACGCTTGTTGCCGACAAGTCTACACGCCAGGTGATCAGTGCTACAGTGGATGGTCAGCCTATCGATGATAATAAAATGTACTCTGTTGCTACTCTCAATTATTTGGCAGAGGGTAACGATGGCTTCGCTGCATTTGCCGAACCTACAGTCAAGAAAATCGTAAGAGATGATATTCTTGTCAGAGATGTCTTGCTGGAATATGTGAAAAAACAGACGAAAGAGGGTAAGATGATAGATGCCAATTTAGAGAATCGTTTTGTGTATCGCTAAATTGCTATACCTTAATATATATATAACTAATAAAGAAAATCAAGATGAAAAACTATAAATACATTCTGCTTCTGTTTCTTTTCTGTTGCACCAGTCTGGCGTTGACAGCACAACAAAAGAAGATCGTTATTTTGCATACAAGTGATACGCATAGTCAGTTGGAACCTGTAGATCAGACCAGCGACAGGGATTTTGGCAAAGGAGGAACTGTAAGACGCACTGTCTTGCTCAACAAACTCCGTAAGGAAAATCCGAAGTTGCTCTTGTTTGATTGTGGCGACTTCTCTCAAGGTACACCTTATTATAATTTATTCAAGGGGGATGCCGAAATAGACATGATGAACTTCATGAAATATGATGCAGTTATGATTGGCAATCATGAGTTCGATTTCGGACTAGATAATATGGCTCGGTTGTTCAAAAGGGCCAAATTCCCCATCGTATGTTCGAATTATGATTTGCAAGGTTCTGTACTCGAAAAGTTGGTAAAAACCTATCTCGTGATCGTAAGAGATGGCGTGAGGATTGGCGTCTTTGGACTGGGACCTAAGCTCGAAGGACTGGTTCAGGCAAAGAATTACGGTTCGCTGAAGTACGAAGATCCTTTGACGGTATCCGACAAGATGGTTACAGTGCTGCGCGACAAAGAGAAGTGCGATCTCATTATCTGTCTGTCACATCTCGGTATTGATGAGGATAAAATCTTTATCCCACAGTCGCATGGAATAGATGTAGTGCTTGGAGGGCACTCACATACTTTTTTGAAAACTCCGCTATTTATCACAGGAAAAGATGGGAAAAAGGTGATATTGTTGCATTCAGGTCGCAAAGGTGTAGAAGTTGGTGAGGTGAATGTGTTATTGAAGGCAAAATGAAAAAAATTATCATATTAGTTGGTTCCTTACTGTTTACTTTGTTCTCTATGGCTCAGGTCGAGCCTCTATTGCTATTTAAAGCACAACACGATAAACAATGCCAGAAATGGGTTCAGGCTCAGATGAGCAAGATGTCTATCCGAGAAAAAGTGGGACAGCTCTTTATATATACTTTGGCTCCCGATGAGTCTAAAGCCAATATGAAACTGCTTGCCAAAGTCGTGAAGAAGTATAAGATTGGTGGACTCTTGTTTTCGGGTGGCGATGTCTATTCGCAGGCCAATGTGACTAATGCAGCTCAGTATATGTCTCAGATACCTATCATGGTGATGTGTGATGGCGAGTGGGGACTGGCCATGCGACTTCGTGGCACTCCTAGCTTCCCTATCAATATGACCTTGGGCTGTATTCAAGACGATAGACTGATATACGAATATGGTAGAGAAATGGCTCGCCAATGTCGATATATGGGAATTCAGTGCAACTTCGCTCCCGATGCCGATGTCAATATAAACCCTAAAAATCCTGTTATCAATAGTCGCTCTTTTGGTGAGAATGCTATCAGAGTGGCAGGCAAAGTTATTGCCTATGCTTCCGGACTGGAGGGTGGGGGAGTGCTTTCTGTGTGCTAGCATTTTCCAGGTCATGGCGATACCAATGTCGACTCTCATAAAGCGCTGCCCGTGCTGCCTTTCTCGCGAGAACGACTCGACAGCATCGAACTATATCCTTTCAAAGAGGCTATTCGCGCCGGACTGAGTGGCATTATGGTAGGACACCTTCAAGTGCCGGTTTTCGATCCCGTGGGTGCACTTCCTTCTTCGCTCTCTCGAAACATCGTCTATTCTCTTCTTACCGAGGAGCTGAATTTCAAAGGACTTATATTTACCGATGCCCTCTCTATGAAGGGGGTTGCCGGAGAGTCCAATGTATGCCTTCAGGCTCTCAGAGCTGGAAACGATATGGTACTGGCACCAGCCAATCTCGAAAAAGAAATTGAGAATGTTCTCATAGGCATTAACTCCGGTCAACTTTCTGCTGCAGATATTGAAAACAAATGTAGAAAGGTGCTGACATATAAATATGTATTGGGATTGTCTCAGAAACCTTACATCAATACATCTACGTTGATGGCTAATCTGAACACCCCGAGTGTGCGCGATTTGATTCGTCGCCTCAATCTTGCTGCCATCACGATTGCCGATAATAAGGATAAAGTGCTGCCGTTATCGCCCGATATCCAGCGGGTAGCAGTGCTGGAGGTAGGCTCGCCGGCTTCTTATGCGGCATTTACCACCCAGCTCAATAAGTACTCTCCGGTGTCTACATTCAATCTGAGAACAGATATGTCGCCCGCCGAGCAGCAGCATCTCAAAGATACATTGTCTACATTTAAAAGAGTGATTGTGGCAGTCACCGAGAATCGGCTCACTCCTTATCAGTCTTTCTTAGAAACTTTCGCGCCTAAGTCTCCATTAATATATGTGTTCTTTTCAACATCCAAGATGATGCTGCAAATTCAGAAGGCCATATCTTATACTTCGGCGGTGGTGCTTTCTCATAATGCACGTGCTGATGTCCAGATTCAAACGGCCAAGGCACTTTTCGGATATGTTACTGTCGATGGACGCCTGTCGGCCAGTATCGGTTCGCTATTCAAAGTGGGAGCGGGCGAGACTATCACTCCTGATACGCCTTATCATTTTGTTCCCGAAGAGTATGGACTGAGTTCTACGGTGCTCAAACAGATTGACGAGATTGCCAATGAAGGACTGAAGGCCGAGGCTTATCCTGGTTGTCAGATCGTTGTCCTCAAAGATGGTAAGACCATGTACGACAAATGTTTCGGTACACATACTTATGCCGATAACTTCTTGGTACGTCCTACAGATATGTACGATCTGGCTTCTTTATCTAAGACCACAGGTACGCTGCTTGCAATAATGAAACTCTATGATAGAGGTAGTATCGCATTGGATGATAAAATCTCCAAATTCTTGCCCTATTTGCGCAATACGAATAAGAAGGATATCACGATCAGGCAACTCTTGTTCCATGAATCGGGATTGCCTTCGGGCACGACATTCTACTTCAACGCGATAGAGCCTGGCAGCTATCAGGGCTCTTTATTTAGTCCAAACAAGAGTGCTGTGTATTCTGTCCAGGTAGGCGAGCATATTTGGGCCAATCCCCATTTCAAGTTCAAGGCGGGACTCACTTCAACCAAAAAGCAGCCGGGCTATTCAATTCAGGTTTGCGATGGGCTATGGCTATCCGATTCATTTGAAGGTGTGGTCCAAAATAAGATTGCATCATTGAAGTTAGGGCCAAAACAATATTTATATAGCGATATCGGATTCATGTTGCTGAAACAGATCGTCGAGAGTGTGACGAGAGTCAAACTGGATGTATTCCTTCGTAAAGAGTTCTATGCTCCTATGGATCTCCAGCATACAGCTTATCTCCCGCTCAGATATTATAGTGCCAAAGAGATAATACCTTCCTGTGTCGATCCATTCATTCGTAAGAAAACATTGTTGGGATATCCTCACGATGAGTCGGCTGCATTTGTAGGCGGCATATCCGGAAATGCAGGATTGTTCTCTACAGCAGAAGATGTAGCTCGTATCAGTCAGATGATTCTCGATGGCGGCGAGTTGGATGGATTGCGCTATCTGAGTGAAGAAACATGCAGGCTGTTCACCACTGTGACGTCCAAGATAAGTCGTAGGGGATTGGGATATGACAAACCCGACGTGACCAATAGTGCCAATAGTCCATGTTCCGAACTGGCTCCTGCGTCTGTCTATGGACACACCGGCTTTACCGGTACTTGTGCTTGGATAGATCCCGAACATAAGTTGGTTTACGTTTTCTTGAGCAATCGAACATATCCAAATGCTTGGGAAAACAAACTTCATAAGCTGAAAATAAGAGAACGCATACAAAAAATCGTCTATCAATCATTAATAAAATAATTGCTTTATAAGCACTGTTTTGAATGAAAAATGATATTTGTGCAGAATTCTTTGATTTTTTTTTGAAGATTAATGATGCTGATATTTAGATTGTTACGAAAATAATGAAAAAATATTTAGAAAAAACTTCTAGAAATATTTGGAGGATATATCAAAACTCCATACCTTTGCACCCGCTTTCTAAGAGAAACGAAGTCTAAGCGAAGACGACTGAAATTCGAGTTAGAAAAATAATTCGAAAATATTTGGTCGAAAATTTGGAAGATAAAAAATAAATTCCGTACCTTTGCATTCACGACGCCTTTGAAAAAGGGAGCGAACAAAAGCGATATTTGAAAGAGTTACATAAACAAAGAGTAGTACAAGAGCAAGATAT
>DAIUBN010000031.1:0-20200 GCA_036846645.1 Bacteroidaceae bacterium
TTGGCGAAGTTTCAGAGATATCTTGAAGAATCCCAAATCGGATGTGACAGTGCTGTTCATCACATTCTTTCTAACGGTGATATTCGACCTGACGGTAGCTATCGAAGTTGGATTGGTCATTGCTTGTCTTCTTTGTATGCGCCGTATGGCAGAAACGACACAAGTAAAGGTGCTGACCGATGAGATAGATCACAACAACGAGAGTGATATCGATGTGCATGAAGAACATCTTATTATTCCAACTGGGGTAGAAGTATACGAAATAAATGGTCCGTACTTCTTCGGCATTGCCAACAAGTTTGAAGATGTGGTAGAACGGATGGGAAAAAAGCCAAAAGTGCGCATTATAAGGATGAGAAAAGTGCCGTTCATCGATTCGACAGGTATACACAACTTGACCAATCTTTGTACGAAGAGCCAGAAGAAGGGTGTAAAAATAATATTGTCGGGTGTCAATGAGAATGTTCATGCCGTGCTCGAAAAGTCTCATTTCTACGAACTACTTGGCAAAGATAATATATGTAGCAATATCAACGAAGCCCTCATTGTAGCTGGAAAAGCCGTTGAAAAATAGAAGTTTGAACAATTTCACTATATTTTTTGTGTATCTTTCATGTTTCAAAATTAGTTTTTGTAACTTTGCAGGTCAAAATAAGAAATAAACAAAGTTATATAAAGTATGAATATCTCATATAATTGGCTCAAAGAGTATGTCGACTTCGACTTGACACCGCAGGAGGTGTCGGATGCTCTTACATCTATTGGTTTGGAAGTCGATGCCTTGGAAGAAGTGCAAACAATAAAAGGTGGTCTTGAGGGACTTGTTATCGGCGAAGTGCTGACTTGTATCGAACATCCTAATTCAGATCATTTACACATAACGACCGTCAATCTTGGAAACAGTGAACCTCAGCAGATTGTTTGTGGAGCTCCTAATGTTGCTGCCGGACAAAAAGTTGTTGTCGCTACAGTGGGCACCAAACTCTATGACGGTGAGGAATGTATTACGATAAAGAAATCTAAAATTCGTGGAGTTGAATCTTTCGGTATGATTTGTGCCGAAGATGAGATTGGTATCGGAACCGACCATAGTGGAATTATCGAATTACCTCAATCGGCTGTTCCTGGTACGCTGGCCAAAGATTATTATAATGTAAAGAGCGACTTCGTTATCGAAGTTGATATTACTCCCAACCGTGCAGATGCTTGCTCTCATTATGGTGTAGCCCGCGATTTGTATGCTTGGCTTATTCAAAACGGATATACTACTTCTTTGCATCGTCCATCTGATGAGGCATTCAACGTAGACAATCATGATATGGATATTGATGTTACGGTAGAGAACACCGAGGCTTGTCCCCGCTACGCTGCTGTAAGCATCACCGATTGCGAAGTAAAAGAAAGTCCGGCATGGTTGCAAGACAAATTGCGTACTATCGGACTTCGTCCTATTAATAATATAGTAGATATCACCAATTATATAATGATGGCCTACGGTCAACCACTTCACTGCTTTGATGCTGATATGATAATCGGCAAACATATCGTTGTGAAGACTCAGCCCGAAGGTACACCATTCGTAACACTCGACGGTGTAGAACACAAGTTGAGCGAACGCGACCTCGCTATCTGCAACGAGAAAGAAGCTATGTGTATTGCCGGCGTTTTCGGTGGTAAAGGAAGTGGAACTTACGAAACAACCCGTAACGTAGTGCTCGAAAGTGCTTATTTCAATCCGACATGGATTCGTAAGAGTGCCCGCCGTCATGGTTTGAGTACCGATGCTTCGTTCCGTTTCGAACGCGGTATCGATCCGAATGGTACTATCTACGCTTTGAAACAAGCTGCATTGCTTTGCAAAGAACTTGCTGGCGGTAAGGTATCAATGGAGATAAAAGATATTTGCGCAGCTCCTGCCAAAGATTTTATTGTCGACCTCAACTACGAATATGTTCATCAACTCATCGGTAAGGTCATTCCGGTAGATACTATCAAGAGCATCGTATCGAGTTTGGAGATGAAGATTCTTGAAGAGACTGCTGAAGGAATCAAACTAGCTGTTCCTCCTTATAGAGTAGATGTACAGCGTCCTTGTGATGTTGTCGAAGATATTCTGAGAGTATATGGATATAATAATGTAGAGATACCCGATTCGTTGAAGTCGAGTCTGACTATCAAAGGCGAGAACGACCGTTCGAACAAACTTCAGAATCTGATAGGAGAGGAGTTGGTAGGTTGTGGATTCAATGAGATACTCAACAATTCGCTCACTAAGGTAGTTTATTATAATGATATCAAGTCTTATCCAATTGAACATGCTGTGAAACTGATTAATCCGTTGAGTTCGGATTTGAGCGTATTGCGTCAGACCTTGTTGTTCGGTGGATTGGAAAGTATTGCCCGCAATGCCAATCGTCAGAATGCCGACCTTCGCTTCTTCGAATATGGCAATTGCTATTATTTTGACGAATCGAAACGCGATGCAGAGAAAGTCCTTTCTTGCTACTCAGAAGATTATCACTTAGGTGTATGGCTCACAGGTAAGAAGGTTGCCAACTCTTGGGCACATCCCGATGAGAAGACTTCGATTTACGAACTCAAAGCATACGTTGAGAATATATTGAAACGTGCCGGAGTGAAACGCAATGAACTCACTCTTCAGGTTTGTGAAGATGATATCTTCTCTCAGGGCATGGAACTGCTTACTAAAGGTGGCAAGAAGATTGCCAAATTCGGTATTGTCAGTCGTGCTATTCTCAAAGCAATGGATATCGATTACGAAGTCTACTTTGCTGATATCAACTGGCACATATTGCGTAAAACTGTTGCCAAACTGAAAATCAGCTATACAGAGTTATCTAAGTTCCCGGCAGTACGTCGTGACTTAGCATTGCTGCTCAATAAAGAAGTACCTTTCTCCGAAATAGAGAAGATAGCCTACGAGTCTGAACGCAAGTTGCTCAAAGATGTCAATCTCTTCGATGTATACGAAGGCAAAGGCTTGGAAGCTGGAAAGAAGTCGTATGCAGTAAGTTTCTTGTTGCAAGACGATAACCAGACGCTCAATGATAAGACAATTGAGAAGGTGATGGCAAAACTGATGAATAATCTGACAAGCAAACTCAACGCAACATTGCGTTAGTGTTTCATTGTTGATACAGAATTTATAATAACATATTAAAATAACAATCGGGGAGACCGAGGAAGTCTCCCCACAAACAACACTCCAATGGGAAGAGCATTTGAATTTAGAAAAGCTAGAAAATTGAAAAGATGGGGTAATATGGCTAGAACATTTACCCGTATTGGTAAACAAATTGCAATTGCGGTAAAGGCCGGCGGACCTGATCCCGAGAATAATCCTCACTTACGTGCTATCATTGCCAACGCAAAGAACGAAAATATGCCGAAAGATAACATCGAACGTGCTATCAAGAATGCGATGGGCAAAGATGAGAGCGAATACAAAGAAATGAATTACGAAGGCTACGGTCCTTTCGGTATTGCTATCTTAGTGGAGACAGCTACCGATAACTCTACTCGTACTGTTGCCAATGTTCGTAGTATTTTTAATAAGTTCTCTGGTAATATGGGAACAATGGGTAGCTTGGACTTTGTGTTTACTCACAAATGTACTTTCACTATCGCTACCAAAGAAGGATTGAATCCTGATGATTTAATTCTCGAAATGATTGACCTTGGCGTAGAAGAAGACTACGACCTCGATGAAGAAGAGGGCGAACTCACTATCTTTGGCAGTCCTAAGGCTTTCAATGCTATTCAGAAATATCTAGAAGAAAACGGTTATGAAGTGAAAGGTGCAGAATTCACTCGTATTCCGAACGAAGTAAAAGACGTTACTCCCGAACAGCGTGAGACTATCGATAAGATGGTAGAACGTTTCGAAGACGATGATGATGTTCAGAACGTCTATACTACAATGAAACCTGAAGAAGACGAGGAAGAATAATGAAATATACTTATCAGACTCAAGGCACTTGCAGTACGGCTATACATCTCGATGTAGAAGATGGTATACTCAAGGATGTCTTCTTTGATAATGGCTGTGATGGCAATTTGCAAGGCATCTCACTCCTGGTGAAAGGAATGAAAGTAGAAGATGTGATTGCCAAACTAGAAGGAATACGCTGCGGAATGAAGACTACTTCTTGCCCCGACCAACTTTGCAGAGCATTGAGAAAAATGGCTGGCGGTGAGATTGTATAAGGCTTCGGGGCTTTAAGCGATATAAGCTCTATTAGCCCTGTGGGCTTAATAACACGCAGTATTATACGAAAAAGGAAAGAGTTATTGGTTACTTCCAATAGCTCTTTTCTTTTTAAACCTTATTAAAGATTTGCCCCGAATAATTGTTGTATTAATAACACTTTCAGGTTATATTCAAAAAATATGTTATAAAACATGCTTGTTCGATACAACCTACAAATAATTGCCTTATCTTTGCAGTGCATTTGGGAAAATGCTGAATATTTTAGTTTTGGGTTTATTATTTTAAGGTTAAACAATTGATTAGTTTTCAATTAGTATTAGATTGGTAAAAAAGATTGATTTTAAGGTTTTTCATTAGGTTTAGAAAATAGGTAAAAGATTGATTTGTTTTATTAGTATTTTTTAAGGGCTTAGAGATAAGCAATTGTTTTTAGGATTATAACAAACGTAAAGAAAGCAATACGGCTTTCTTTCGAAAAGAGACGGAGAACTCGAGAGAGCTCTCGTTTTTTTTGCCTATACTCGAGCTAAAGGATTGTTTTCTATGTTTATTTAATGTCGTTATCTTGCAGACACCTCTTCTCATTAATCCATTGATAAGCGGAACATTGCGGGCAAAAAATATTCACTTCTTACAAAAAAATGTCTACATTTTTCTATTATATTAGATAAATTATTATATTTGTCAAATTTATAAACAGAAAGAGTCTTATGAATCTTCGATTACCTTCTAATAAAAGTATAGGAATCCTTGCTGTGATATTTATAATGGCAGCTGTGGTTTCGTCGTTGGCAATTGAGTTATATCTTCATCTTTCGTATAAATTCCTCAATAATGGCAATCTCTTGTTCCATATATTGAACGTATCGATCTTCTTTATTTTTTTCATGTTTATCGTTTATATTATCGTTTCCAACTATCAGATCAGGCAGAAAGATAATAAATTAAGGCAGAGCAATGAAAACTTGTCTTTAATTACTAATCTGAATGGAATAGGCTATGCTATCTTTAATTTGAACACTCAACAATTTCAAGGTTATGATGGCAGTGCCAATCTCTCTGACAGATTGATACTATGGGAGGAGTTCCTCTCTTTTATTCATCCAAAAGATACATACAAGTTTTTGTCTCTCTTAAAGCAGATGGAAAATAAAGAGAGTGAGCACTATGAGATAGAATGTCGTTATAAGCCATTTGGAAAGGGAGAGTATCAGTGGTATGTTATTGATGTGGCGGTATCTCCTTATAAAGGTCGTAGTTCGTTTGATTATTATCTGTTTTTATTCAGAAATAATGACCCTTGGCACAAAGCTCAAGAAAGTTTGACGTATTATCGAAAACAAGTTTCTTTTATTTCCAGTATGAATGGCATCATGTTTATTATATATGATGTGGCAAGGGACTTATTTTATCGATTGGACGATAGTGCAGATTTGAAACGCCATGAAATACCTATGATGCTTTGGCAGAAGTCTTTCCACCCCGATGATTTGGACAAACAGAAAGAGTTGTTGTCTTTCCTTCGTGAACATCGTCAAGAAAGTTTTCATACCGAATATCGATACATGATACCTAGAAGCGGTAAGTATGTATGGTTTACTATTCATGTTGTTGCATCAGAACGAGACGATAACAATCAGATTAGCCGATATATGTGCCTCGCTCTCGATAGCAACTCTTGGCACGAACTGAATGATAATCTGACTTTGTTTAAAGATGAAGTTTCTCTAGTCTCTTCTTCTTGTCATATTATATTTTCGCAATACGATGTTGCCAGTCATACCATTCGTTTCTTGAATGATTCTGATTCTTACTCCACTAAGAAGCTGTATTCGTGGGATATGGTAAAACAAGGTGTTTGCCATGATGATTTGAATAATGTGCAGGAGTTAGAAAAGTTTCTTACTACTCACAAGGGGAGAGAGTTTACTACCGAATATAGATATAAGTTCCCGAATGAGACAGAATATCGTTGGTTCATGGTCAACGTCGTGGCTTGCAATTTTGATGGAAACGGAAATATCACCCGATATATCATACAAGGGCGTGATAATCACGATCTGCGCAATGCTCTCGAAAAGATGCGTGAACTTCGCGATAGAGCAGAACTAGAAAACCGTTTGAAGACTTCGTTCCTTGAGAATATCACTCATGAGATACGTACGCCACTCAATGCTATAATCGGTTTCTCCGATCTGATATGTGATGAAGATTCGGCTGAAATAAGGAAAGAGTATAAAGATATTATTCGTAAGAATAATTCAGAACTACTTCATATTGTAAATGATGTAATCAATCTTTCTAAGTTGGAATCGGGTACATCCAAGTTGAACAGGTTGAATTTCGATGTTACCGATTTCTTCTTAAATATTGTCGATTCTTTAAAAGTAGGAAGTAATGCCGACATTGTGTGTCAGAATAATTTAAGATTCAATGTCATACTCGATCCTTTGCGCCTTAATGATGTTATCACAGCTCTATTGAAAAATGCCATAACGTTTTCGAAGGGTGATGCTCATGTCGAATTGAATTACCATCCAAAAGATGATGGATTGTATGTAGAGGTTGTTGATAATGGCATTGGAATAGGAGAGAAAGATTTGGATAGAATATTCGAACGTTTTGAGAAGGTGAATCCTTTCGGCAACGGTACTGGACTAGGACTATCTATTTGCAAAACGATTGTGGAACAATCTGGAGGCCATATTGGTGTAAGATCTAAAGTAGGAGAGGGCTCTACTTTCTGGTTCTGGTTGCCTTGCGAAGTCAAATAATTTGATTCTCTATAACAAATAATTTATTGTTTTTGATAAAATATTTGGTATCATCGTGAAACTTTTGGATATTTTCTAGCGTCTAATAAGTAAATAATCAAGAGACACATTTATGAATACATTATTGAAATTTAGACTTCTCCTCGTGTTGTCTATCTTTGTGTTGGGGAGCAATGTAGTGAACGCCCAGAAAACTTTGGTCAAGGGTATAGTTCAAGATTCTATCTCTCATGTTGGAGAGCCATACGCTTCTGTTCGCATTTTCAGACAACAACAGCGAGAAAAGCCATTGGCCATGTTTGTCACCGATAAGATGGGGGCATTTAAACAGTCAATCAACAATACAAAAGGTGATTTTCTACTGGTCGTCAGTTCTGTAGGCCGTAAAGATATCAATTATTCTTTCTCTCTGAATGGTGAAACGGACAAGGACCTAGGTGTGTTTTATATCACCGACAATGTGAAAGCATTGAAGAATGTCACGGTCACTGCTCAGAAACCATTGGTAAAGATGGAAGTAGACAAGATGAGCTATAGTGTAGAGAATGATATCGATGCCAAATCGAATAGTGCGCTCGATATACTGCGCAAAGTGCCGATGGTGACAGTAGATGGTAATGATAACATCACCGTGAACGGCAGTAGCAGTTTCAAAGTGTATGTAGACGGTAAGCCCAACCCGATGATAAGTAGCAACCCCGGCATTATTTTAAAGAATATGCCTGCCAGCGTTATTAAGAATATCGAGGTGATAACCAATCCCGGTGCCAAATATGATGCAGAGGGTACCGGTGGTGTGCTCAATATCATCATGAATAAAACGAGTGCCAACGCTAAGGCGATGAACAATTTCAGTGCTATGTTGCGTGGTTCGTTGAGCAATATCGGTGTAGGCGGCAGCGCATACGTGGCTCTTCAGCAAGGTAAGTTCAGTATGTCTGTCAACGCTACCGACAGAGAAGGCAAGATGAATGATGTGTATACAAATACTCAGCGGGTACAAACCGATGCTTCGGGTAGTTCTTCCGTGAATATGAATCAGAGCAGCAATTCTACTTCTGGCTTCCGAATGGGCAACATGACCATGAGTTATGAGGTAGATTCTTTGCGACTATTGTCTGCTTCGCTCGGTGTGATGGGTTTCGGTAACAATTCGGATGTATTGGGTAATACTTCGATGACTGGTGCATTGTATGGCAATGGATTCGGGTATAAGACTACCAACAATACCAAGATGAGCCGATATTCCATTAACGGTGGTGTAGACTATCAGCGCACTTTTGCCGGACACAAAGATAGAATGTTGACCCTTTCTTATCTTATTTCTACTACGCCCGATAAGAACAAGTCGCTCAACTTGTTCACAGCAGATGCTACTTCGTCGGCATTGAGCCTCACCGATCGCTATAGCGATGTACGAAACAATACCGTGGAACATACATTCCAGGTAGATTATTCGTCGCCGCTCTCTAAATATTTTTCTTTGGACACAGGAACCAAATATATTCTGCGCAACAACACTTCGCATTCCGATTATTATAATGTTGCGGGAGAGAAGCGGACTTACGATTCGGACAACAGCATGAACTACAAGCATAGCAACGACATTCTTGCCGCGTATGCCGAAATGACTTCCAAACTAAAAGCGTTCACATTGAAAGCCGGACTACGCTACGAACATACTTGGCAGAATGTGGAATATCTTTCGGGCCATGGCGAGAACTTTAAATTGAATTATAACAATTTTGTGCCTTCGGGCAATGTATCATATAAGTTGAGCGAAGCTCAGAATATCGGACTGGCCTACAACATGCGCATCAGCCGTCCGGGTATAGCCATGCTCAATCCGTATGTCGACAAGAGCGACCCTACAGCACGTTCTTATGGTAATACCAATCTGGACTGCGAGAAGTCACACAACATTAATTTAGTGTACAACTACTTCACAATGAAGTTGATGATGAATCTCACACTGCGTCATACGATAACCGATAATGCGATTGAACATTATAGTTTCTACGAAAACAATGTACTCAATTCTACTTATGGCAATGTAGTGAAGAATCATCAGACGGGACTCAATGCTTATATCAATTGGAACCCCGGTAAAAATACTCGCATCACGCTCAACGGAGGCTTGTCGTATGTCGATCTGAGAAGTGGCGTTCTTGGCTTGAACAATTATGGATGGCAAAGCAATATGATGCTTGGCTTGCAGCAGACACTGCCGGGAGATATCCGTATGAGTATGAATCTGATAGCAAGTACTAAACAATTCAACCTGCAAGGTTCTAGTACAGGATTCAATGCTGCTCTTATTTCCTTATCGCGCAATTTCATTCACAATCGCTTGAATGTCAGTGCCACATTATTGCAACCGCTGTCGGGAGCTCGAATCAGTTTCGATACCTATTCCAAGGGTTCCAATTATGTGAACCACACTAGTGTGTCGTTGCCGCTGCAACATGTAGCTCTGTCTATCGGCTACACTATCGGTGGACATAAAGAAGTGAAGAAGACCAAGCATACCATTACCAACGATGACGTGAAGAACGTACAGAATCAGAACGAGACGATTGGTAATATGATTCAGTAAGATGTTTTGATATAAAATGTGCGCCGCCTTGATGAAAACTTCGTCGCTTCTTGAATAGAAATTGTAATCATCAAGGAGAATTCTAAAAACTAAGCTTGTATTTATTAAAATAAAGCCTTTATTTTAATAAATACAAGCTTAGTTTTAATAAATAAAGGCTTTATTCTTAGAAGTAACTTTGAAGCGACGAAGTTTACTCCTTGTATTGACGAAGTTTAATCCTTGTATCGACGAAGTTTGCAGCTTGAAGTGACAAACTTTAGTACTTTAATTAATGTCATTTTCTGTTTTGGGTTCAGCGCTATAAATAGCAAAGAGGACATGCCGTCAATGCCGACACATCCTCTTCTTGGATAGATAAAGTAGAATGACTATTTCCGTATTTTAAAAATTCTCTCTCTTAGCTTTACGATGCCATTCTCTTTCTTACTGACAATAATCAGCAAGCAAGGTACGATAGTGTATGTCTGTTTGGAACCTATCTCTACCTTATAAGTAAATACGATTCTGTTTCTTTTCTCCCTTGTGAGACTAATGGGAGTGAGTGTCTCAGAGTGGTATGTTTCGGGCTTGCTTACAGCTATCACATATTCTTTAGAGAAGTCGATAGGCGTAGGTTCTCCGTTTTTGCCCATCACGGGGGCACATCCAAAGAGTTCGTCGAATTCTTTTTGTGTGGTTATCTTTGCAGTAGGCAACTTTTTAACGGTGTTGCTCACAAAATAGTGGTCGGCCACACGGTAAGGAATATTGTTGGACTTAGCTCTGCCTGGTATGATAATCAGGCAAGTCAATGCTGCAAATAGCAGTGTTCTCAAAACATACTTGTTCCTTTTCATTATGATAATTATTTGAATGTTGTGACAATCTGATGATTGTCAATTGTCATTGTTGCAGTCTTCGTAGTCTTTCGGCTACAAAAGTCGAATTCTGCCGATTTATTTCCGCTGAATGATATCCAGTTCAGTTTCAATTTCACGGTCTTGCCTTGCGTATCGGGCAGGTCTTTCAAATTGAAGGCTATCAAGCCGTCGCCAACCCTTTCACCGGTATCGCCGTAGGCATTGTGGCGTAGTTCGAGTTCGTACGGATTGCTCGAATTCACATCTCTGATGAGGTTCACCGAGTGAATCTTGTCACGGTAGCCCCATGTCGTTCTGAAACGTAGTGTCAGGTATCCGTCTTCGGCTATAGTAACCCAATCTTTAATGATTTCTATAGGATCAGAACCATATAGCTTCTCGTTATCTGCACCTGCCGTTGGTACCGTAGATTTGGTACGGATGCTGTCAATCCAATTGACATTGACCGACTTGTTGTAACTGCCGGGATTGTCGTTTGTCTCATATAGACTGGCCAATGCACGAACTTCTTTTGTTCCAAACGGCGACTTCGTCATATTGACGGGTCGCAGTGTTGTATTGTCATCCAACTGCAAATAGCAAGTGTTGTCAGATAAGCTTTTGACGGTGACCAATGCATTCGGATAATAACTAACGTAAGTGTCATCATCATTCGAACAGGACTGAAACATGAAAGATGCCATCAAGACACCTGCCAACATAAAAGTAAATCTTAATTTTCTCATTTGTCGTAATATTAATAGTGATTATATCGTTCTTTACTCAATAAATTCATTAATTGAAGAAATATTGCATCGCGAAATCAAAAAAAATATTAAAGCGTCTCCACGAACCCAATAGATTCATGAAGACGCTTTGCTATGACGACAGTATCTGCCTTGAATTATTTCAATGTCTTCAGTACCAATGTCTCCATGATATCATATCCTGCGGGAGTAGGATGCACACCGTCTTTGCTATACTTTTCGGGCAATCCTTTTTTGTTGTCCACCATTGCAGAGTAATAATCGATATAAGTGATATGGTTCTTGCTGGCATAGCTCTTTATCATCTTATTGAGCGAGATCACCTGTTCGGTAGGATCAATCTGAGGACGCCATACAAAATGATTGGCAGGGAGTACGGACGTGAGAATAGGACGTATATGGTTGGCTTTTGCAAGCTCTGCCATCGATATGATGTTCTGATAAACGTTCTCCAGTTCTATCACACCGTTGTTGTGGGCGATATCATTGATTCCTGCATTGATGACCACCATTTGAGGATGCAGATTGATAACGTCCTGATGAAAGCGGCACAGCATCTCGCAAGTCGTTTGTCCGCTGATTCCTCTTCCCAAGAAATGATTCTTCGTGAAGAAGTCGGGATGCGTACTTGCCCAGAAATCGGTGATGGAATTGCCCATGAAGACTACGCGTGGCGATTCTTTCAACTTACGATTGGCATCGGCATATCTTTTATATTGAGCCCAGTCGTAAGAGTTGATTTTATCGTTGTATTGTTGCTTCTCAATTTGTTGTTTTACAGTCTGATATTGCTCGTTGGTGAGCGTCACCGTTACATTCTGAGCCTTTGTGCCAACTGTTGCAGCGCACAATGCCAATGCGAAGAACAAATACTTTTTCATTTATATTGCAGTTAATGTTTATTCAAATTTTCATTCTTATTTCTTGAGATAAGCCACAACGTCACGAATCTCTTTGTACTTCGGCGTGTCTTCTACGAATACCGGGAAGAAAGCTCTCACTTCGTTGTACACCTTTTGGCTGGCAGGCGATATCTTGTCTTGAATCTTCAAGTAATCTATGGCCTGGACGATAGCCATTACCAATACCGACATCACTTGATATGAGTTTTCGATAACGGTGGCAGCTATCTGTGCCGAGTTGGTTCCCATACTTACGATATCTTGATTGTCGTTGTTGTTGGGTATGCTATGAATACTCATCGGCATGGATAGTGTCTGACATTCGGCCGTTGTAGAGGTGGCGGTAAACTGCGAAGCTTGTAGTCCGTAGTTCAATCCCAGTACACCGAGGTTGACGAATGGAGGAAGTATGCCGTTGATGCGGTCGTGGAACAGGTAGTTGAGCTGGCGTTCTACAAGCATGGTCATCTTGGTGATACCAATCTTCAGCTTGTCCATTTCGTAAGAAATGTAGTCGCCGTGGAAGTTACCGCCGTGGTATACGCTTTCGGTTACGGGGTCGACAATAGGATTATCGCATGCCGAATTGTATTCGTCGACTACCACCTTGGCTGCATTCTCTATCTCTTCCCAAATAGGTCCGAGCACTTGCGGAACACAACGCAGTGAATAGTAGGCCTGTACCTTCTGTTTGAATACTTTCTCTTCGTGCTCTTTGGCTGCATAGAGGTCGTTTTCGCGTTGTTGTAGGCATTGACTTCCCTTGGCCCAGTCTCTCATCATTCGGGCTATAACGTGCTGTCCCTCATGGCGTTTCACTCCGTTGAGTGTTTCCGACATCAGGTCGTCATACGAAGAAGCAATCTCGTTGACCATCACCGACAGTCCGGTGGCCCAGCGCAGAAGATTCTTGGCATGGTGAACATTGACGAAACCTACACCGCTCATCATCGAAGTACCATTGGTGACCGACAATCCCTCTCTGATATGAATATCGAAGGGCTTCAGACCGTTTTCTTTCATCACGTCGGCCGTGTTGCGCCATTCTCCTTTATAATATACCTCGCCTTCGCCAATCAATGTCAGTGCGATATGAGCCAGTTGCACCAAATCGCCACTAGCGCCTACACTGCCGTGTTCGGGTATCATGGGATAAATCTCGCGGTTGATAAACTCGATGAGCAGGTTCACCAGGTCGATATGTACACCAGATTTAGCCTGAACAAAAGTCTGGAGACGTGCTACCATTGCAGCTCTCACATAGATAGGGTCTACACTTCGTCCCGCTCCTGTAGAGTGACTCCTTATTATATTATATTGGAGGGCTTTGAGATCGGCATCCTTTATTCTCCATTGGGCCATCGGACCGAAACCTGTGTTGATGCCGTAGATGATTTTCTTTGCTGAGAATTCTTTCAGAAAATTAAAACAATTCTCAATTGCTTCTTTAGCAGAAGCCGAAAGAGCAATTTTCTCTTTACCTAAAACGATGAGTTCTATCTCTTTCTCGCTAAGTTCTTTATTTATTTCTATCATGATAATTTAGTTATAGCACACAAAATTAACTAAATTCGGGGGAATATCCGAATTATTTCTTTTTATTACCGCCAATTGCACTGAAAATGATAATTCGTCAACTGATATTTACCAGCATTCCAACTTGTCTTTTATCTCCGGCATCTTGTCTTTATCGAACACCGGACTCTTGATGCCTTTCTTCTTCTGCTCCCTATAATCTTCGAGCAAGAAGAAAGCCTGTTTGGATAGCAATATGATGGCTGCAAGGTTGCAGGCGGTCATCATAGCCATGGTAAGATCGGCCATACTCCAGGCAAAGTCGAGCGACATCAATGCTCCCCACATCACCATGCCACTCGAAAATAAACGGTATATGGTGAGAACAGTCTTATTGCCCGTCATAAACCTGATATTCGATTCACCATAATAATAATTGCCGATGATGCTGCTGAAAGCAAAAAGGAAGATGGCGATAGCAACAAACGGGTTGCCCAACTGTCCGATTTGACTGCTCAGTGCTTCTTGAGTGAGCTGCACGCCATTGAGCGACGAAGAGATAGGCACGCCACTTACCAAGATGATAAATGCAGTGCACGAACAAACTACCAAGGTATCGGTGAATACACCCAGTGCCTGAATCAATCCTTGTTTCACGGGGTGAGTGACGTAGGCTGTGGCTGCTGCGTTAGGAGCCGAACCTTCGCCGGCTTCATTACTGAAGAGTCCTCTTTTGATACCTTGCATCACAGCGGCTCCCATACCGCCGCCGATGGCTTGTCCCCATCCGAAGGCACTTTTAAATATGGTGAGCAACACATCCGGCAGGCGGGTGATGTTCATGGCGATAACGATAATAGCCAGAATTAGATAGCCCAGTGCCATGATGGGAACGATGACCTCGCTCACTTTGGCTATGCGGTGCACTCCACCGAAGATGATGAACAGCGTGGCTAATGTGAGCGCTACACCCATCACGGTAGTATTAATATCGAAAGCCTTCTGCCAGGCGGCACAAATCGTATTGCTCTGCACCGATTGAAAAGCCATGCCGAAAGTAATGGTTATCAGCACGGCGAACAGGAGTCCCATCCATCTTTTGCCTAGTCCGTAGAGCATATAGTAGGCCGGACCGCCGATAAATGCATCTTTTGTCTTCCTCTTATACAGTTGGGCCAAAGTAGATTCGATAAAAGCACTTGCCGAACCGAATAGTGCGATGAGCCACATCCAAAACACAGCACCCGGTCCGCCTACCGTTATTGCAGTAGCTACACCGGCCAAGTTGCCTGTACCTATTCGGCCTGCCAAAGATATCATGAAAGCCTGGAAAGAAGAGATATGTTTGGTTTCGCCTTTCTTTCCTTTGGGCACAGCGTCGCCCAGCAGGCGAATCATCTCGCCCAGCATTCTGAACTGAACAAATCGGGAACGGAAAGTGAAGTAGAAAGCGCATCCAAGTAACAGAGCAATGAGTATATAACTCCATATAATGTTGTTAACGCTATTGAGCACGTCTAAAATTGCATTCATTATTTTTAGTTTCGGGTATTGGTCTATATGGTTAGCAAAGTTAGATATAAATTGTGATTTAATGGGAGATATGCAACGAAAAAAAATGAGAGTACGTTGTTTTTTCGTACTCTCATCTGTTAAATCAATTCGTTATTGGAGTTCTGTGAGATAGATCAGCCAGCCTTGTCGTGGCTTTACGCTTATCTCTTCGTCTTTCTTGAATGTCGTTGCATCTTGGAAGGCTCTCAAAGCAGGAGCGGTGATTGTGGTCTTCTTAGGATTCAACCCCAATGCTTTCCAGTCGATGTTGAGATGTATCTTCTTCACTGCATCGGTGTAGTTGCCAATCGAAAGCAGTGTCTTTCCTTGTTTCTTGTAGACAGTCACTTTGACATCGTTGTCGGAGGCAGTAACGGGTACATCCTTCTCCCAGAAACCTATCATCTGGGCATCGGCGATACCGAAGTCGTCCCATACTTTCCATACGATAGTCGGGTCGCATACTATTCCTTCTGTCTTCCAAGGATCTCTCACTGTCATTCCGTATTGCATGCCCAGCCATTTGTTTCCGCCGGCTTGTAGCATATCTCCGGTTAGTCCGAAGGGAATACCCGAACATTCGGTTATCCAGTTGGCAGGACTCATCTTGTCGTATTGGAAGCTTTCGCCAAACCATACCTTATCTACATAGGGGAAGAATTCGGTATACTGATTGGCCGGACCGATAGAGAAGCCTGTATTGGAGTGCAGATCGATGATGCAACCGGGTTTTACACTCTCCATGGCACGGCGCATACGTTTCAGAATCCGTCTGTCGAAAGATACATCATCGAGATAGAGTCCGTCGATGTGCAGATTCTTGACAATCCATCTCAATCCTTCTACATAATAGTTGTATAGACGGGAGTTCGATTCGGAAGTCAACAGGGCGGCATCGGCTGCAATTCCTGCCTCGCCGTGAGCAAAATGTTGATACCATTGCGGTGTGTAGTCCGATACAAGATGCTCTCTGCACCAAGGATAGCCGCCACCATTTCCACCTCTTAGTATCTCTGTATCCAAGCTGCGCAGTGCCCAAAGTTCGGTCATTGCAGTAGTCAATTCACGAAGTGTGTAGTACATTTTCACCTTGCAACCTTTGCCATGCCACTCGTCGGTGAAGCTTCTCATCTTATCTACCGAGAGGAACGGATAGTTGATGAAAGGATTGAGGCTGTTGGCATGATGTACATTGATAATCTTGATACCTTTCTGTAGGTCGCTATCATTTGGAATCGGATTCTGTCCGTTGTGATAATAGCGGTTGACAAACTGAGCTCTGACGTCGAGTTCTTTCACCGGAGTGATGATAAAGGCAAAGTCGAATGTCATGTCCTTGCCGGCTTCGAGTGTTCGTTCGCCGCTATAGGCAGTCACTTCGGTGGCCTTCTCGCCACGGCGTACTGTGAAACCTCCTTTTCCTTCGTTATACCAACTGGTAGGGTAGGCGGGACGATACAGATTGAGCAACGGACCATTGTAAGTGCTTCCTCGCAGTTCGCAATGAAGTCCGGCATGGGTATTTCCAATCCAGAAACTGTCGAAAGGCCACATCCAGTTCTGTTTTTTATTGGTTGGTATGGATACACCGAAGTTGTTGACCGTCTTTTCGGGAGCATCCCATTTGCCGTCATATTCTTTTGGAGTATCTTGTCCGGGCAGACCGGCACCCATAAAGTACGAAGCTACTTCATTCTTCATCGGGATAACCAGACGGATATCTTTCACATGGACTTCGGTCTTCGGTTTGATGGTATATACATATTCTGCCCAACCGTCAAATTCCATTCTGGCTTTGCAAGAGAGAATGATATCATTGTCTTCTGCTTTCCACGAACCGCTGATATGTCCTTCTGTCTGTTCGTCCATTTCGGGCATGGCCGTGAGATTCTTGATGCCTTCTGTGGTTTCGATAACGAAACGGATGGGAGACTCTAATATATTATTGTTCCAAGAATCAATCTGTGCAGGAAGCAGTGTGCTTGTATCTATCGATACTTGACGTCCGAGGCAAGATAGGGTGGTGCCGTCTAGCGACATCGGTGTGTATGGCTTAATTGGTGTATCGTCAATACCCAATGTAGAGTTGAACCATCTGAGGCGACTGTATCTCCAAGTTTCGCTATCGCCACGATCGGCTAGAGGAGCACCCTTGACTACAAGATGAAGAGGAATGATAGCTTTGTCGCCATTCTCATCGCTGATGGTTATTGTTCCGTTATATTCGTCTGCAGCAATATCAGAAGGCAGGTCGATACCGAACCATAATGGCTGCACCATTCCCGATGCTACATTGACTTCTCTTTTGAAAGCCTGTCCATAAGGGTTGATACCTTCTGTATTGAGGCAAGTGATAGCCGAAGCAGGTATGGACTGACTGCCGCCTTTCAGGTCGGAAGCCGTGTAACTGATTTTATTGATATTGCCATTGGCTGCCCATACACCTATCTGAAGAGCATAATATTCGTTTGGTGCAGCTTCGCCCTCGAAAGATTGTCCCTGTTTCATGTCGAGCCACTTTAGTGGTAGCTTGGAACGCATGCGGATGGGAAATCTGCGGTCTTCGGGAAAGACGTACAAGGAAGTTTTCTGCTTTGCTTTATAGGTAGCCAGTTCGTTGTCTGTGGCAGCTACCTCCATTGGGAAGAAAGTGTCGAAGGCAGTGCGAGATTCAACATTCGTGATGACAGCTTCGAGTGGACGGCGCACTTTTGCAGCTTTGTTGAGCCATTCGCTATCAGCAGCCTTTTCGGGCTTGATATAGTTGAGTCCATAAAATCCACCACCGGGTTGTACCTGATAAGGTAGGTAGTAGAAATAATAGGTACCGGCATTAACAACCGGTCCGAACTGCAATCTACATCTGTCGTTATTGATTTCGATACGTCTGACATTAGAGATGGTATCTCCAGTCTGAGCATTAATAATCAGCATTCGCCGTTGGTCAACTTCTTTGTCAGGCCTTCTCCATTCGAAATTGAGGGCAGCTACATCTGTAGGCTTGTCAATTTGAATAACGGCGCGGTGATTACCAAGTGATTCGGCCCATGGAGTAGAAGCGATGTCGTATTTGTAGGAAACATACTTCTTCTGGGCTTGTAGAGTAGTGATATTGCTTGTTAACAGCAGTAAGCACATTAAGATTGAATAGCGTTTCATCTGTTTTAAAAATAAAAAATATATATATGGGTTAGTCTAATAATCTTGTAAAAGTACTAATTATAATCGAAAACAAAAGCTGCTTGCCGATAATTAATGCCGCTAATAGTAATTATTAATCATTCGTTACTTAAATTTTATCCACTCCTCTCGACTCTAAGAAATCATATTTTCTTATTCTTCGAAATGAAATATCTTGGTTTTCCATTTACTCGGAATATTTTATTCTCTATCTTTGTCGAATTAAAATAATATAGTTCGTACATGATAGATTATACTAAGTTTCCTTCTCCATGTTATATTATGGAAGAAGATTTGCTTCGCAAAAACCTAGCATTGATTAAGAGTGTTGCTGTTGCAGCAGATGTTGAGATTATCTTGGCTTTTAAGGCTTTCGCTTTGTGGCGTAGCTTTCCAATATTCAGAGAGTACATAGAGCACTCTACAGCCAGTTCGATCTACGAGGCCCGATTGGCTTTCGAGGAGTTTGGAAGTAGGGCACATACTTACTCGCCTGCCTATCTCGACGAGGAGTTCGAAGATATCATGAAATATAGTCGCTGCATCACTTTCAATTCGCTTAGCCAGTTCTCTCATTTCGTACCGAAGACGGCCGGATATAATGTATCTTGCGGCATCCGTGTCAATCCCGAATATTCGGAAGTAGAAACCGAACTTTATAATCCTTGCGCACCGGGTTCTCGCTTTGGTGTCACCAACGATCAGTTGCCCGATCAGTTGCCCGACGGATTGGAAGGCTTTCATTGTCATTGCCTTTGCGAGTCGATGCCCGACGAACTCGAACGCACGCTGCCTCACTTGGAAGAACGGTTTGCGAAATGGTTCCCTCAAATCAAATGGCTCAATCTAGGTGGCGGTCATCTCATGACACATCAGAACTACGATACCGATAAGCTCATCACGATATTGAAAGGACTGCACCAACGCTATCCTTGGTTGAAGATTATTCTCGAGCCCGGTTCGGCATTTGCCTGGCGCACCGGTGTATTGCAGAGCAAGGTGGTAGATATCGTAGAGAATCATGGCATCAAGACGGCGATACTGAATGTAAGTTTCACCTGCCACATGCCCGACTGTCTGGAAATGCCCTATCAGCCCGATGTTGTTGGAGCGAAGAAAGGAGAGGAGGGAGAGCATGTTTATCGCCTCGGAGGAAATTCTTGCTTGAGCGGTGATTATATTGGTAGTTGGAGCTTCGATCACGAACTGAAAATTGGCGAAAGAGTCATTTTTGAAGATATGATTCACTATACAACAGTAAAAACTTCGATGTTCAACGGAATTCAACACCCCGCTATCGGACTATGGACTTCGGATGCTAAATCTGTCATATACAAAGAGTTTCATTACGAAGACTATCGTGACAGGATGTGCTGAGTGTATAGTGCGGTGAAACAAAATAAAAAAAGTTAGGCAAAAATATTAGATTTCTTTTGGTAGTAATAGGATTTTGCTTACCTTTGTACCCGCAAACGCGGAAGTAGCTCAGTTGGTAGAGCACGACCTTGCCAAGGTCGGGGTCGCGGGTCCGAGTCCCGTTTTCCGCTCACGATGCCCAGGTGGCGGAATGGTAGACGCGCTCGTTTCAGGTGCGAGTGTTTAACGACGTGCAAGTTCGACTCTTGTTCTGGGCACAACGAGTGATAAAGTGTTTATCAAAAGCGTTATTAAATTTATTGATATTGGAGAGATGGCGGAATTGGTAGACGCGCTACTTTGAGGGGGTAGTGACAGTAATGTCGTGGGAGTTCGACTCTCCTTCTCTTCACCATTAAAATCTTTCTGCGGAAGTAGCTCAGTTGGTAGAGCACGACCTTGCCAAGGTCGGGGTCGCGGGTC
>DAIUBN010000032.1:0-20184 GCA_036846645.1 Bacteroidaceae bacterium
CTTTGCGCGAAGATAGGCTTCACCTCAGCATTAAAAATAAAATTCGTTCCTTTTTATTTTGTACTGCCTTCGGTTTGCACTACCTTTGCTTTGCGCGAAGATAGGCTTCACCTCAGCATTAAAAATAAAATTCGTTCCTTTTTTATTTTGTACTGCCTTCGGTTTGCACTACCTTTGCAGCCAAAAGAAAAATATTATTAGATATGATGCACAATTGGTTTGAATGCAAGATCCGTTACGAGAAAGTAATGGAAGATGGTAAAAATAAGAAAGTAACAGAACCTTATTTGGTTGATGCTCTTAGCTTCACAGAAGCAGAGGCTCGTATTATTGAAGAAATGAAACCGTTTATTACCGGCGAGTTCACCGTGTCGGACATTAAACGTGCCAACTATACAGAACTCTTTGCTTGCGACGATGATGCTGCCGACAAATGGTATAAAGTGAAACTCTATTTCATTACACTCGACGAAAAGAGTGGTATGGAAAAGAAATCTGCTTCTACCGTATTGGTTCAGGCTGCCGATTTGCGTGATGCAGTGAAGAAACTCGATGAAGGAATGAAGGGCTCTATGGCCGATTACGAAATAGCTAACGTTGCAGAAACGGCTATTATGGACGTTTATCCATACGCCGACGCAAGTAAGGAGGGATAAAATCATGGCATCGGATATCGCGGCTCAGATAAAGCAGATAACGCAGGAGTTGCCTTCGGGTGCTCGTTTGGTCGCTGTGTCGAAATATCATCCCGATGAAGCCATTATGGAGGCTTACGATGCGGGGCAACGACTGTTTGGTGAAAATCATGTTCAGGAAATGACGGGGAAGTTCGAACGTCTGCCAAAGGATATCGAATGGCACTTCCTCGGTCATTTGCAGACCAATAAGATAAAATATATTGCTCCATTTGTTTCTCTTATTCATGCAATTGATTCGTATAAACTGCTTTCGGAGGTTAATAAGTATGCCGAGAAAGCTGGACGTACTATCAATTGCCTGTTGCAACTGCATATTGCTCAAGAAGAAACAAAGTTCGGTTTCTCGTTCGATGAATGTAGAGAGTTGCTCAAGGCTGGTGAATGGTCTTCTCTGAAGAATGTTCATCTGTCGGGTGTGATGGGCATGGCTACAAATACCGATGATACGAAGCAGGTGGCAAGAGAGTTTCAATCTCTAAAAGGCTTCTTTGATGAAATCAAGGCGGCGTATTTTGCAGATGATGCTCAGTTTAAAGAAATATCGATGGGCATGACCCACGATTATCATATCGCTCTCGAAAATGGCAGTACGCTGGTACGTATCGGTACCAAAATCTTTGGAGAGCGCGACTATAGTAAAAAGTTCTAATCTAATGAATTACAGCGAGACTTTAAATTATCTCTATACCCGAGTTCCGATGTTCCAGAAGGAGGGCGCTTCGGCCTATAAAGAAGGACTGGAGAATACACATATTTTGGATGAGCACTTCGGACATCCCCATCGTTTGTTTCCTAGTATTCATGTGGCTGGAACCAACGGAAAAGGTTCTTGTTCGCATACCCTGGCTGCTATTCTGCAATCGGCAGGATATAAAGTGGGACTCTATACTTCGCCCCATCTTCGCGATTTCCGTGAAAGAATACGTATCGATGGGGTACCTGTTTCAGAAGAATATGTAGTGAACTTTGTGGAGACGGAAAAAGATTTCTTCGAACCGCTTTATCCTTCGTTCTTCGAACTGACTACGGCTTTGGCATTCAAATATTTTGCCGAACAGAAAGTAGATATCGCTGTGGTAGAAGTGGGACTTGGTGGAAGACTGGATTGTACCAATATCATCTCTCCCGAAGTGTCGATTATTACCAATATCAGCTTTGATCATACTCAGTTTCTTGGTCATACTTTGGCTGCTATCGCTTCAGAGAAGGCTGGCATCATAAAGGCAGGAATACCTGTTGTAGTAGGTGAAACACTGCCCGAAACGAAGCCTGTATTCATTGACAAGGCCGCTGCGGTAGGTGCACCGATTTGTCTGGCAGAAGATCATCAACGAATCCTGCATATTGAAATGGAGGCCGATGGACTCTGCTACGATACAACGGATTATGGCAAGCTGCATGGTGAGCTTGGCGGACTCTATCAGGCGAAGAACTCGAATACAGTGCTCAATGCTCTACCTATATTAATAGGTAAAGGCTATAGGATAACCGAAAAGGCTGTTCGTGAAGGATTTGCCAATGTGTGCCGTCTTACCGGACTCGAAGGCCGCTGGCAACGTCTGCATAGCCATCCTACTATTATTTGCGATACCGGTCATAACGTTGGCGGTATCACTTATATTGTTCAGCAACTCAAGTTGCAACAATATAAAACATTGCGTATTGTCTTTGGTATGGTCAATGATAAAGATATTCATACCGTACTCAAAATGCTCCCCGGGGATGCTGTCTACTATTTCACACAAGCCGATGTGAGCAGAGCAATTCCTGTAGAAGAATTGAAAGGAATGGCAGAAGCGGCAGGCTTAAAAGGCAAGACTTACCCGGATGTAGCTTCGGCAGTTGTGGCAGCACAAAAAGAAAGCCTCCCCGAAGATTTTATCTACGTAGGAGGCAGTAGCTATATTGTTTCGGACTTATTAACGAGCCGCGAAGCACTCAATCTCTACTAAAGCATCTTTAGGCAATTGCTTTACAGCGTATGCCGAACGAGCTGGGAATGCACCATTAAAATAGGTAGCATAAACAGTGTTCATATCACCGAACAAAGACATGTCGGCTAGATAAACTGTTGTTTTTACGATGTTGTCCATAGTAAGACCGGCAGCTGCGAGTACATGTTTTACATTCTCTAAAGACTGTGTTGCCTGTGCTGTGATACCTTCTGCCATTTTGCCTGTTGCAGCATCGATAGGAAGCTGTCCAGAAACAAATACAAATCCGTTGGCTTCGATGGCCTGGCTGTAGGGGCCGATAGCACCTGGAGCCTTTTCACTACAAATTACTTTTTTCATTTTTGTTGTTTGATTTTAGTTATTTATTATAGGGCCTACGGAGCTTATAAAGCTAATAGGACCCATACAATCATACTGTTTGAGGCTGCTATTTGCAATACTTGTCGATAGAGGCTTGTGCATTCTCATCGCCCAGTTCTTTGGCTTTGTTGAAGAGGGTACAAGCTTCGTCTTTCTTCTTCTGCTCTATCTTGCAGAGTCCAAGAATACGATAAGTTTCGGCGAATTTATCATCAACCTTGATAGCATCTTCGAGCTGCTTTACAGCAATGTCGACTCTACCTACTCTCAGGTTCATTGCTCCTTGTTCTACTCGGTAGAGCATTTCTTTTGGATTCAAGTCGATGGCCTTCTGTATATCGTCGAGTGCCTGTTGATATTGTTTGGCTTTGTTGGCAGCTTGTTCACGGTAATAGTAGAACAAGTCGTTGACATTGCCATTTACTACATCATAGTAAGTATTATAGTCGAGAAGAGCAGGACGATACATGCCGGCTTCTGTATAGGCTTGTGCTCTAGCCAAGATATAAGGCGCTGCATCTCTGGTGAATGGCTTGACACATATATTGACGCAACTATCCATCATGGCGATAATCTCTTTATTGTCGCGTTTCAGCATCTGCAATGTTGTGGCAGTGCTATAATACGATGCTGCAGAAGCAATATTGCTCTTGTTTACTTTCTGGAAAGACACCAGTGCTTCGTCGTATTTCTTCATTGCGAAAAGAATATTTCCTTCTAGCTGTACATAAAGTGGAAGTTCGTTGATAGAAATAGCTTCACGAATGTCTTGCAGAGCAGTATTCAGACTCCATTTGCCATTATCCTTATTCTCTTTGGTATTGATTAAAGAGGCATACATCAAGCGGGCTGCATTGTAGAGCGCATCGTCGCGATGTTGCGAAAGCTTGATAGCTTGATCCAGGTCTTTCTGAACTGCTTCGAGTTGTGCTCCATCTTTATCATTTGCCAAGGTATTCTCTGCGCGTTTGATATATCCGTCGGCACTGTTAGGGAACTTGGCGATGAAGTCGTTGAGAAGTTCGGTATAGGCTTCGTTGGATACAATAGAAGATGACATATAAAGATATACCAAAGCTTGATTCTCTTCGTTAGGAAGGTCTTTCTTGATGGCTATCGCTTTGAGATTGGCATCATTCATAGCTACGACGCTGATAGATAACGATGATGCAAAAGAAGCGTCGAGACCATAGCTGACATCTTTTTTATCGGGTGATTTCTGCGCCAGAGCGATGATTTCGCCATTAGCGTTGGCAATAGGAGAGCTCACCATTTTGTCGTCTAGCGGATAAGATAAAGTGTAGTAACTATATTTAGATTCTACTTTTGTAGCTTCGTTGACTTTTCCTGTGGTGCAAGATTTATTCTTCTGGGTAGAATAGGGGATAAGATAGACATCGCTACCGATAGCTGCCGGTGAAGAAGATACGGTCAATGCATCGACAGATTTTGTGATTCCAACTCTGAATTTCACTACATCGTAGAGGTCGTTGGCACCCATAATCAATGTTACGGGCAACTGTTTGCCATCGCTGGTCACAACGACTGCACGCTGTGCACCTTTAAAAGTTGTATAGTCGGACAAACCGATTCCGTCATTACTGATAAAGAAGCCGTTTCCATTTTTAAGAATATTGCCTTGGTTGTCGTATGTGATAATAGAGAATACGGCACGACTTGCCTTATCCAACCATTTTGGTGTGTTTTGTGCACCAACCAATTGTAGGGCAAGCACACCAAAGATGAAAGTAATTAATAGTTTTCTTTTCATTATATATTGTTTATTTGTTGCGTTGTCTGATGATTTCGTATATCATAACTCCCGAAGCTACAGATACATTGAGTGATTCTATCTTGCCAAACATCGGTATCTTGACGAGTTCGTCGCATTCTGCCAATCGTTCGGCATCTACACCAATATCTTCGGCTCCCATGATGAGACAGGTAGGCAATGTGAAATCTGCTTCGGTATAGTAACGGTCGCCTTTCTCTGTTGCAGCAACAGCATGAAATCCGCACTGCTTGAGATACTTCACGGCTTCGGTGAGATTGGTCTCGCGACAGACGGGAATAGAAAGCAATGCACCTGCAGAGGTCTTCACTGCATCGGCATTGACCGAAACGCTGCCTTTGGTAGGGATGACGATAGCGTCGGCTCCGGCACATTCGCAGGTCCTGGCGATAGCACCGAAATTGCGGACATCGGTAATTCCATCAAGCACTACGATGAGTGGTGTCTTACCATCTTCGTAGAGGGTAGGAACAATAGAGCTGAGCCGTTGATAGGGCACAGCCGAGATGAAGGCAACTACGCCTTGATGATTCTTGCGGGTGATGCGATTGATTCGTTCTACCGGTACACGCTGAACTACTATGAAACGCCCTTTCAACGCCTCGAACAGCTCTTTTGAAAGGTCGCTCTGCAAGTCGCGTTTCACCAATATCTTATCTATTTCTTTGCCCGCTTCGATAGCTTCTATCACGGCGCGAACACCGAAAATCATTTCGCTCTTGTCTATCATCTTTTATCTATTTATTTGTTTTATGATCTGTTTTCAATAAAGTGCGGGCATTATTCATGGCCGCTTCGGTTAGGGTGGCGCCACTCAGCATGTGAGCAATCTCTTCGACACGTTGCTCATCGGTGAGTTGAATGATGTGGCTGTTGGTGGCATCGTCACTGTCTTCTTTGTATACCTTATAATGAACACTGCCTTTGGATGCTATTTGTGGCAAGTGGGTGATGCTGATGACTTGTCGTCCGCCCTTTGCCATCTCTTGCATGATGTTTGCCATCTTGTCGGCTATCTCGCCCGATACTCCAGTGTCTATCTCATCGAAGATGATGGTAGGCAGCTTTACAGCTCCGGCTATCATGGCTTTCACGGATAGCATGACACGGGCAATCTCACCGCCTGATGCAACAGATGATATGTTGTTGAGTGCTCCATTCTTGTTGGCAGAGAAGAGAAAGGCTACGGTGTCTTCGCCTTGAAGTCCCGGAACATCTCTTTTGTCAATCTCTACTTTGAAGCGCACATTGGGCATTCCAAGTGGCATGAGTCTTTCCGACATCTGTTGTTCTACTTTCGTAGCAGCACTTTTACGACTCTTAGAGAGTATCGCTGCTTGCTCTTTTACCGCTTTAAATAGCTTTTCTACTTGTTTGTTCAGTTGCTCGATGCGTTCGTCTGATGACGAAATATTATCGAGACGACTGCTATATTGTTCTTTGAGTTGCAATAGCTCGGCAACTGTCTTTACTTGATGCTTCTGTTGCAGACTATGAATGAGATTCAATCTGTCGGTTACTTCTTGCAGTCGTTCGGAGTTGACATCTATCTTTTCTTCTTCGCTATTGATCTCTTCAAGAATATCTTTCAGCTCGATATACGAACTATGCAGTCTATCGGAAAGACTATCGGCGGCAGGCAGATAGCTAGATATGCTGTCGAGCTGCGT
The DNA here is from genome assembly GCA_036846645.1 of Bacteroidaceae bacterium. Lineage (GTDB taxonomy): Bacteria > Bacteroidota > Bacteroidia > Bacteroidales > Bacteroidaceae > JAAYUD01. Next base: position 6,476 of record DAIUBN010000032.1, read on the forward strand.
TGCACTATCTTTGAGTGCATCGAGAATGCCGTTATCGTCAGAGTCGAAGCGGGTGCTGATATCAAAGAATGCTTTCTTTATTTCTTCTGAATGAGTGAGTAAATCGTATTCTTGCTGAAGCTCTTCTTCTTCATCTGCTGCAAGGTTAGCCTCTTCCAGTTCTTTCAACTGAAAACTGATATAGTCTTCGTCTGCTCTGTTCTTGCTAGCCGTCTCTTTCAGTTCGATGAGCTCTTTCTCTGTATCTTTCCACTCCTTATATATATTATGGTAAGAGTTGAGCGCTTCTTGATTGTGCCCTAAGATATCGAGTACGTTGAGTTGGAATCCTTCCGAGTTGAGCAACAGGTTTTGATGCTGAGAATGGATATCGATGAGCTGTTCGCCCAGTTGCTTCAATTGCGAGAGCTGAACAGGAGTGTCGTTGATGAAGGCTCTTGTCTTGCCATTAGCCGAAATCTCTCGACGAACGATGCAATCTTCTTCGTAATCCAATTCAATCTCGTCAAAATAATCTTGAAGGTGATATGCCGAAAGGTCGAAATGTGCTTCTACAATGCAACGTTTCTCTCCTTGGCGTATGGCTTTGAGATCGGCTCTTTGTCCCATAAGAAGTCCAATAGCACCTAGCATGATGGACTTACCTGCACCCGTTTCGCCGGTGATAACAGAAAATCCACTTTGGAAGTGAATATCGAGTTTCTCGATTAAAGTATAATTTTGAATGAACAACGAGCGTAGCATGACTTTTATGATTTTGTTAGTTCGGTAGCCAGACGGTCGATAATGTCTGTCGCTACTTCCGACTTAGGTTTGAGTGGATATTCAATACTGCCCTCACGGTCTACTATCGTTATTTTGTTCGTATCACAACGAAATCCGGCTCCCTTGTCGCGCAGAGAGTTGAGAACGATAAAATCGAAGTTCTTCTTCTCTAGTTTCTCGCCGGCATGTTCGAGTTCGTTGTTTGTTTCGAGTGCAAAGCCCACCAAAGCACGTTTCTTACCTTCATTCTTTTCTTTGCCAAGCATAGCGGCAATATCTATAGTGGGTTGAAGTGTCAATGTAAGGTCGTCTTTTCCTCTTTTTATTTTCTTATCGGCAATAGTGGCCACCGAAAAGTCGGCAACTGCAGCCGAAAGTATCGCTGCATCGGCCTGTTGAAATGCTCCTTTTGCTGCAATGCCCATCTCGTGAGCACTTTCTACATCGATGCGTTGAATATCTTTTCGTCTTGTCTTGAGCGCTGTCGGACCGGTAACCAATGTAACTTTGGCACCGCGACGGGCACATTCTTCTGCTAGAGCAAACCCCATCTTGCCTGAGGAGTAATTGCCAATGAATCTGACCGGGTCGATACGTTCGTAAGTCGGACCTGCGGTAATCAGGATCTGCTTGTCGAGTAAATCTTTCTTCTCGAAGTAATCATCAAGAAGTCGGACAATAACTTCGGGCTCTTCCATTCTGCCTTTACCAACCAGATGACTGGCCAATTCGCCGGATGCAGGCTCAATGATGATATTGCCAAAGTTTCTAAGTATGTCTAGATTATGTTGAGTAGATGGATGGGCAAACATGTCGAGATCCATTGCCGGAGCAACGAATACAGGCGCTTTCATAGAAAGATAAGTCGTAATGAGCATATTATCGGCGATGCCATTCGCCATCTTCCCGATAGAAGAAGCTGTGGCAGGTGCTATCAACATGGCATCTGCCCAGAGTCCTAAATCGACATGACTATGCCATGTGCCATCTCTTTGAGAAAAGAATTCGCTGATAACAGGCTTGCTGGTAAGTGCCGACAAGGTGATGGGCGTGATAAACTCTTTGCCCGACGGGGTGATTACAACTTGTACTTCGGCCCCTTGTTTGATAAGCTCTCTGATAATCAAACAAGATTTATAGGCAGCGATGCTACCCGTAATGCCTAGTACTATCTTTTTGCCTTTTAGCATAAAACAAGACTATTTATCTCTTAGACGAATTTGTGTGAGCATCGCCTTTGTGTTGAGGCTGAAATCACTATTCATAATCCAGCCATAATAACCGGGGTCTCTGCGCAACACATCAGAAACGAGCTGTCCTTTATATTTTCCAAAATTGAATATTTCTCTCTTCTGATCGTCGTAGATCATGCGACCGGCATAGTCTACATTCTTTGTGAAACTAGAATAGTCGGAAAGAAAATCAATATCATTCTGCAAATCGGGATAACGATCGAGTTGAGCCTGAAGTACTTCGTAGGTAGCACGGGTATCTCCTTCGGCACTATGGGCATCTTCCAAATTCTTATGACAATAGAACTTGTAGGCAGCAGATAGCGTGCGTTGCTCCATCTTGTGGAAGATGACCTGTACATCGATAAACTTATGTTTGCTCAGGTCAATATCTACTCCGACACGAAGAAATTCTTCTGCCAATAGAGGTACATCAAAACGATTCGAATTGAATCCGGCAAAGTCGCAGCCTTCTATGTCATTGCGAATGCCCTGAGCTAGCTGTTTGAAAGTAGGGCAATTGGCAACGTCTTCGTCGTGAATGCCATGAACAGCGGTCGATTCTTCAGGAATGTGCATCGTCTGCTCTACACCACCAACAATTTCGGTAGGCCTAACGCGTAGTGTCTTGGCTTCTTCGTTTCCGTTAGGATATACTTTGAGATAACAAATCTCTATGATACGATCTTTTATAATGTTTGTGCCCGTTGTCTCCAGGTCAAAGAAAACAATGGGGTTCTTCAAATTTAATTTCATGATTCTTAAATATATACCTTATTACTCGTTCAGCATCATCGGCATCAGCAGCATCAGCAGGTCAGTATTCTCATCTTGCTCTTCGGGGAGGAAGACACCGGCACGAGACGGATCGGCAAGCTCTACGCTGATAGACTCGCTCGGCATATTGTTGATAATGTCAATGAGGAAGGTAGATTTGAAGCCAATGCTCATCGGCTCTTCATTGTATTGGCAGTCCAAAGTCTCGGCAGCCGACAATGAATAGTTGATATCTTGAGCAGAAACCTCTATTCGGTTCTGGTCGATATGCAGTTTGATGAGGCAGCTCGACATCAGAGAGAAGATAGATACACGACGCAGTGCACCGAGTAATGACTGGCGGTCGACAATAATCTTATGAGGATTGTCGGCTGGAATCACTGCGTTATAGTTAGGATAACGTCCTTCTATCTGGCGGCAAACCATTCTAGAATTGCCCACCGTGATAACAACATTGTGATTGTCGAAATCGAATTTTACTTCTTCGTTATCGCCTTTGGCCAAAATATTCTTGAGTAAGCTCGTTGGCTTCTTAGGCAATATGAAAGATGTGGTACCTTCTCCATGGGCACTGTTGATGCGATAACGAACCAATTTATGTCCATCAGATCCAACCATTGTGATATTTTGGTCGGTGATATCGAAATAAATACCATTCATGATAGGATGGAGTTCATCTTCTTCGATGGCGAAGATAGAGCGGTTGATACCATCAGAAAGTGTGTTGGCATCGATAGCAAGATGAGTGATGCTGTCTGTGAGGTCGGGCGATTGAGGATATTCCTCTCCAGATTGTCCGGTGAGATTATAGTTACCGTTTTGATAGTGGACGATGATTTCGAAAGAAGCCAAATTGATTTCGAATGTAATGGGCTGCTCTGGAATCTCTTTGAGAGAGTCGAGCAAAGTCTTTGCGCCAATAGCAACGACGCCATCTTCGTCGGAAGAATCAACCTCGATAGAAGTAACAAGAGTCGTTTCGCTATCAGAAGCAGTGATTGTCAATGTCCCTTCTTGAAGTTTGAATAAGAAACAATCCAAAATAGGCAAAGTGTTCTTCGAATTAATCACTCTGTTCACTGATGAAAGGTGATTGAAAAGTTTCATGCTGGAAACGGTAAATTTCATATGTTCTATATTTTAATTTTGTTTTACTTTTGATGTATATCTTATATTGTCTGATAGATAAGTTTCTTGCTTCTTGAAGTTCAACAATCGACCTAATTTCGACAATATATTATTAATCTACAAAAATACAAAGAAAGATTGATACCGACAATGAAATAGTGAAGAAAACGAGTTAAGAATTGATACCATTTCAGAAAAATATCGTATATTCGCAGCAAATAAATATAAAGAATAATGGATTTTCAAGGAAAAATTATTGCAATACTGCAACCAAGAGAGGGCGTTTCTAAAAGTTCGAATACTCCATGGAAGGTTCAATCTTATGTTATAGAGAATCATGACCAAAATAGTCAATACCCTAGAAAAATGTGTTTTGATGTGTTTGGCGATGATAAGATACAACAATTTAATATACAGATGGGTGAGGAACTGAACGTCTCTTTTGACATTGATGCACGTCAGTGGCAAGATCGTTGGTTCAACTCTATCCGTGCTTGGAAAGTAGAACGTGTATCGGCTGCTTCGGCAGAGTCTCCTGTACCTCCAATGCCAGAGATGGGCGCTCCTGCTCCTGCACCAGCTCCCGAACCATTTGCTGCCAATAATAATGAAGGTGGCTCCCAGGATGATCTGCCTTTCTAAGGCAATAGTAAGAAATTGAGAAACTCCGCGAATGTTATCAATCAACATTCGCGGAGTTGTTTTTTATATCTGATGCTGATCTTGAACAAATAAATTTATCTCATCTTGATATAAAGTTCTTTTCTCCTTGAAGAAATAGTGAAATCATCAAGAATAGTTCTAAAAACTAAACCTTAGTTTATTAAAATAAAGCCTTTATTTATTAAAACACAAGCTTTGTTTTAATAAATACAAGCTTAATTTATAGAACCATTCATGAAATGGTAAATTTTTCTCCTTGAAGAAGAGTAGTTCCCTTCTTCATTCTAAGAATTTTAGTATATGAGAAAGATTTTACGCTTTTGTTGTACTATTCTATTAGTGTTGCTCGTTAGCGCCTTTCTTGCCAAACAAAAGCTCTGCATCTCTTTGTGCTGCTGCTTTTGTCCATTCGGTTGGAATGAATTTCCATAGGTTGAGAGAATGGAAGATATTCGTACCATTTTGTTCGATATATTTCATGATATAATATCTCATTTCATTATCCGAACGATAGATGATACGTTCTTTTTGTTCTTCTTCCGGAATTCCTGCAGCTGTGAGCAAACCGCCACCACCATTTCCTCTATAAGAGTTGAGCGCCACTTGGTAGGTCTTGTTGGCAAAGAAGGGCTCTCCATCTGCCATTTTAGAAATACTGATACGTTCACCTTTATTCTTCGTTACGTCTACAGTATAATAGATGCCTGCTGCCGAGTCAAAGTTGAATAATTCATTTTTGAATGTCACGTTTCCATTATATTCTGTGAGTTGAAGCAGGTGGTCTGTGGGTTTCTTCATCTGATTTATCCATCCGTCGTAAGATGCTTCCAAGTAGTCTTTTATCTCTTTACCGGTCATCTTGATGACATAGAGCTTGTTTTCGTATTTATACATATTGAACAGGTCACTGACGAGGAAGTCACCTTTCTTGAGTTCTGCATTCTGACTAAATGGAGCAGCTAATGATATATCGGCACCGGTCAGGTTGAGTTGGATAGAATGAATGGCACCAAGAAAATCACTTGGTCCAAAGAAAGCATCGTGGATGGATAAGTCTCTGTCTAAAACCCCAAGTTTATGAGAGGTGAAACTCTGTAGCGTATCATATTGTGCTTTGAATTCGGACATGAATTGTGGATCGGGTTCTACATTGTCAAGCGGTATGAGCTGGCCGTCAATCTGTTTGCTGATGATACGTCCATTTCTACCTCTTACGACTTTAATATCAACATTACTTACGTCTCCGGCACCTTTACCAGGATTGATAACGAGGACATTCTGACCTGCTATGTTCTTTACCCATTTGCAGTAGCGTAGATGGTCGTGTCCCGACATCACTACATCAAATCCGGGAATATGTTCGGCTACCTCTTCAGAAGCATTCTCTCTATATTTCTTATTTAGAGTCATTGCGTCAATGCCCGAGTGGAACAGTCCGACAAGGATATCGGGATGTTCTTTTTCTTTGATGAGGTTGACCCAATATCGTGCCGTTGTCTCCATGTCGTCAAAGTGAAAACCTGCGTAGACATCGGTCGACAGCCATGAGGGTATAGCTGCGGTAATCATACCGAGTACTGCAATTTTTACTCCGTTTCGGATAAATATATGGTAAGGCTCATAGTACGGCTTGTTTGTTGCGTTGCTGATAGCATTAGCACAAACTATCGGAAAGTCGCATTCTTTAGCCCAGCGGGTGAATACTTTTGTGCTGGTTTCGATATCGTGGTTGCCTAAGTTGCCTAAATCATATTTGATATAGTTCTGCATCAAAGCGCAGAGATGTGTTGCACTGGTATCAATATAATTGTAGTAATAAGAAGTGGGCTGGCCTTGAAGAATATCTCCATTGTCGAAGAGCAAAGCATTTTGGTGATATGTCTTTCTCACATTTTTGATGTAGGTAGAGACACGAGCCAAACTGCCTTTTTCGGGTGTTCGAGTCGAAAAATTGTATGGGAAATAGCTACCATGCACATCGGTAGTATGAATCAATTTGATTTTTGTGACTCGAGTTTGCGAAAAAACAGGCTGAAATAAAAAAGCCGTTAGCAATAGTATATAGAAACTCCTTATCATATTCTGTTTGATACTTCTTTATTATTTAATAAGGTATTACCACCCTGTACTGCTCCATCCGGAAGCAGAATACCATCCGGTAGTCTTGAAATATAAATTCATCGTAGACTTTGACGAAGCTGGAATATAGGCTGACAAACCGGTTGTACCCGTCATGGAAATATACAATGGACCTCCAGTTAAATAGCTATATTCACTATAATTGGTGGCGGTAGTATTGTATTTCACTACACAATTATTGTATGCCGTTTTCCATGTTGTATATTCACTAGTCGTAGCATACTGTTTGATAAGATTCTCCAAATCGTAGAACACATTAGAGTAGGTCTTGTCATAACAAAATATGTTAGAAATATCTATTGCCGGTTTATTCTGAATGTATTTCGAAATGATGGTATTGGTTGCTGATGCTAGATTGTCGATGGTGCTGCTTTTTACCAATGCAATAGAAGCTCCGGCAATCCAATTATTATTTCGGTTGCTTGTCTGTTGATTAGCGGCGTCGTATTTGTTGGCATAATATTCATAGTAGGCATTTGCTACTTTCTCAGCATTATTAGTTGAAGTAGTCGATGATGATGAAGCGAACATTGCCGGAACAACATTCGTGTAGTATGCTCCCGGGCCTGGAATTTCGGCAGGCGAACCAATAAAGTAATCGGTATAGCTGCGAAGGTCGTAATAAGTTTCAATATTCGACATGTAGCATTCATCGAACAAGATATAATCAAAATGTATTTTGGTATTGGATAGTACATTGCTGAGAACATCGATGTTCAGATACTTTCTACTACCCGTACTTTGGTCTATACCGGCATATTGAAGTAATGTCTTGGCAGAAGAATACATCGGAACCCACCCTAAACCATGCGACCACATCACAAGCCCGTAGCTTTGAGCGGGATAGGAAGAAAAAACATCCGTGAAGACTGATTTCATAACGGTCTCATCTGTAGATACCTGACTCGAATAAGTTTTGAGCGTTTCGGTAGTGCCATCGTTTTTTACTTTATACAACTTGGGCGTTGAGCCGTAATCGGAATAGTAAACAATCAGATTATTTTTGCTTGTATCTATTCCTTTCATTCCTGCGATCAGTTCATCTAAATCAGCTTTGGCCAATCCGCCTGAACCCAGGCTGTTGTAGCCCATTATATAGACGAGAACAGTACGAGATGAAGTGTCAGAAGGATCTTCATTGCCTGTATGGGAACATGAGCTTATCACTATTATTGATAAACAAAGAATTGCTAATGATAGAACTCTCCAAGTCTTCTTATACCATATATATAATGCTTGTTGCATAAACGATAATAAAGTGTAGTCTTTTTATTGTACTGTTACAGCTTCGTCGCCAGAATCTTGAGGCTTAGTGAAATGAAAAGCCGTTGAGGCTATATTCTGAATGACAATACTTTTATCTTTCATATAGACCTTGCGTAGTTTGTTCTCTTTCTTTCTGAGCTGGTCTTTATCTTTGCTGAAATAAATCATACATGTTTGATAAGCAAGCTTTTGCTCGTCTTCTAAGTAAGATTTAAGCTGCTGACTGTATGCAGGACGGCTTTTAAGAAAGCCCTTGGAATCAACGATGGCGCTGTCTAGCTCTTGTATTTCAGTGAAATACACTACAGTGTCTTTGAAAGAAGCTGCAATTCCAAAGCCGTATACTTTGTGTGACGGTGCTTTTAAGAAAGGAAAAGTAAATGCGGTGCAAACCGTAAAGAGCACTACCGCAAAAGTAATTATTTTAAAATGTCTCATAATAATTCTATCTGATAGGTGGGCAAAGATAAATAAAAAAAGACGGCTACCAAAATGATAGCCGTTTTTTATAACATTTATTCTTCTTTATAAAAGAAATGTAGTTATCCTAAGTACGATTTTAGCAATTTGCAACGGGTACTTGTACGCAACCGTCTGATTGCTTTCTCTTTAATCTGACGAACACGTTCTCTTGTTAAACCGAATTTGTCGCCTATCTCTTCGAGTGTCATCTCTTGCTGACCAATTCCGAAAAACATCTGTATGATGTCTTTCTCTCTGTCGCTCAGAGTGGAGAGGGCACGATCAATTTCTTTCGACAAAGATTCGTTCACCAATTCACGGTCGGCCATTGGGGAGTCGTCGTTGACCAATACATCTAGCAGACTATTGTCTTCGCCTTCAACGAATGGAGCATCAACAGAAATATGTCGTCCCGATACTTTCAGCGTATCTGATACTTTATCTACCGGGATATCTAGTTCTCCGGCGAGTTCCTCTGGTGAGGGACGACGTTCGTTTTCTTGCTCGAACTTTGAAAGGGCTTTGCTGATTTTGTTCAGCGAACCTACCTGGTTAAGGGGGAGGCGAACAATACGAGATTGTTCTGCCAAAGCCTGCAAAATAGATTGGCGAATCCACCATACAGCATAACTAATAAACTTGAATCCACGTGTCTCATCGAATTTCTCGGCAGCTTTGATCAGTCCTAAATTGCCTTCATTAATTAAGTCGGGCAGACTCAAACCTTGGTTCTGGTACTGCTTAGCCACAGAAACGACAAATCGAAGATTGGCACGAGTCAGTTTCTCGAGTGCTCTACGATCTCCCTTACGAATGCGTTGAGCGAGTTCTACTTCTTCTTCTACAGTGATTAAATCTTCACGACCTATTTCTTGTAGATACTTGTCAAGAGAGGCGCTCTCTCTGTTCGTAATACTTTTTGTAATTTTAAGTTGTCTCATCTACGAATCTATTTATTTAGTGCGCTAAAGTTCAAAAAAGGAGCGCATTTATAGTAAGAACAAATGAAGCGTCAATTTGTTTTGTATTGACGCTTCATTTTAGAATATCTTAACTTTCCTTAGAGAGAATGTTTATTTATTACGACTGCTGCGGCTCTTTGTTTTGTTTGGAGTAGTAGCATTATTATTATCGTTCTCATCAGCTAATGATACTGCAAAGTTGGCACGACGACCGCTTTGGAACATACCGCTGATAAATAATACTTGTTCTGGTGATTTGCTTGCTGCCTTGAACGCTTCTTCCAAATCAGCTGTAGTGCGGACAGCTTCATTATTCACTTTCATGATGATGAATCCTTTGCGTACTCCAGCATCCATCAGTTTGCCTTTGGTAACACCAGTTACTTCGATACCAGAAGAGATGCCGAGTTCTTTCTTCAATTCGGCTGGCACTTCACGGAATGCGCCTCCTAGTATATCAAGGTCTTCGTTCTTTACGAGTTTGGTATTACCTTGCTCGTTCTTCAACAATACGCTGATAGTCTTTTCTTTCTTTTCGCGCATTACTTTTACTTTGACTGTCTGACCTGGACGGAATTTAGCCAAAGCACCTTGAAGATCTGCCATCTTATGAACGGTAGTTTCGTTGAGTCCGATGATGACATCGTTTACTTTCAAGTCTGAACTAGCTGCCGAACCGCCGTCGGTGATTTCAGAGATCAACACACCGTCTACAACACCAAGCTCTTTCATCTTAGATTGATACTTATTAAGCTCTGCATCGTCTTTTGCATTCTGAATAACATCAGGGAATGACATACCTTTTATGCCGAGCATTGCGCGCTGAACCGTGCCATATTCTTTCAAGTCGAGGATGACTTTCTTCATTATATTAGATGGAATAGCAAAGCCATAACCTACATTTGCTCCGTTAGGAGAAGAAAGTACAGCGTTGATACCTACTAATTCGCCTCTGACATTGACCAACGCACCACCACTATTACCTTGGTTGATGGCAGCATCTGTCTGTATGAACGATTCGATGCCGGCAACATTGTCATCACCATATACACCTAAAGTACGAGCTTTAGCGCTGACGATACCTGCTGTGACGGTAGAAGACAGATTGAATGGATTTCCTACAGCGATAACCCATTCGCCAACTTTCAAATTGTCCGAATCTCCAACTGGAAGAGTAGGGAAGTTGTCACCGGTGATTTTGATGAGAGCCAAATCGGTGCTCTTGTCTGTTCCGATAATACGTCCTTTGAATGTGCGGTTGTCGTTTAAAGTTACTTCTATTTCATCAGCTCCTTCGACAACGTGGTTGTTGGTTACAATATAACCATCTTCAGAGATGATGACACCCGAACCGATACCTACCTGAGGTTGTGTTCTTACTTGACGTTTGCCACCGTTACCTCCGAAAATATCACCAAAGAAACCTCCGAATGGATCGTCGTCAACAGTGACAACTTTAGAAGCTTGAGTAGAACGTATGTGAACTACGGCATGAACTGCAAGCTCAGAGGCTTTGGTCAAATCTACCGGTTGTGCAACTGCTCCGGCAATGTTTGAACTAGGATTCTGTTTGAACGCTTCACTAAATGTCGTTTTGTCTTTATCCGGCATTGTGACAATTTTTGCTGTCATAGCTGCGGTACTCATGGCTACCAATACTACGACGCTCAATCCCAAAAGGGTTTTCTTTGTCTGTTTCATAACAATAATATTATCAATTTAATTCGTTAATTATATGTTCTGCTTTAACATTTCGGCGTTAAAATAACAACAAAAAATTATCACTTATCTCACTCTTGCCGATTATTTTTCCTCTTTTAACGTAGCATCTCCCAACTTAACAGCGCTTAACGGCAAATACTGCTATTTTTCATATTTGATATTTCTTTTCTGACATTATTCTCCGAAATCCCGTCATTATTTCTAATTTTTAATCCTAAGTTTTGCTTTCTAAATAAAATCTTATATCTTTGTTAGTCCAACTCAAATACTGTTCAACTTAAATTAAATGATCATGGAAACACCGAACCGTGAAGGTATTATTCACGAAATTACTCCTTTGTCTGAGAAAGACTGCTTCTATATAGCCGACAGGTATAAAACTGAATTTACATACCCTATTCACAACCATTCAGAATATGAACTGAATTTCTGTGCCAATGTTTCCGGAGTTCGCCGAATTGTGGGCGATTGTGCTGAAATAATTGGTGACTACGATTTGGTTCTTATAACGGGTAAAGACTTGGAGCATGTTTGGGAACAGCATGAATGTCATTCTAAAAATATCAGAGAGATTACGATTCAGTTCTCTCCTAATTTGTTGGATGGCTTGCTCAATAAGAACCAATTTGATTCTATCCGCCAGATGTTGGACAAAGCGCAGGTGGGCTTGTGCTTTCCGATGGAGACAATAATGAGAATATATCCGATGCTCGATGAACTAGCTACCGAAAAGATGCGCTTTTCGGCATTTGTCAAATTCCTGACTATATTGTGGGTGATGTCTTTGTATTCTGATCAGGCAAGGCCCTTGTCAAGTTCTTCTTTTGCCAAGATTAATATTCATTCTGATAGTCGTAGAGTAGAGAAGGTGAAAGATTATATTAATCAACATTATAAAGATGAGATACGTCTCAATAATCTGGCAGACCTAGTCGGTATGGCTCCCGTCTCTTTCAGCCGTTTCTTTAAGTTGCGCACAGGAAAGAATCTTTCCGAATATATTATTGATATGAGACTAGGACATGCTTCGCGACTTTTGGTAGATTCTACCATGTCGATAGCCGAAATATGCTATGAGTGTGGTTTCAATAATCTGTCCAATTTTAATAGGATATTCAAAAAGAACAAAGATTGTTCTCCCAAAGAGTTCAGAGACAATTATAGAAAGAATAAGATTCTGATTTAGAAATTATAGCTTAGTGATATATTCGTAGCCTATCTTTATCATAAAAATGATAAGTACTACGATGATGACAGGTTTTGCTATGCCTTTGCCTTTGCTGATGAAATAACTAGAGCCAATATAATTGCCTGCTATGCCGAATACCGCAGCTATCAATGCCAATGGAAACATCACTGAACCGTTGATAAAAAATACGGTGAGTGCGGCGGCGTTAGTCGACAGATTGATAGCCTTTGTTGTGCCGGCTGCTTCTTTAAGAGTAGTTCGAGCTACATAGACGAGCAGCAATATAAGGAACGTGCCGGTGCCTGGCCCATAGAATCCGTCGTATACTCCTATTATTAATGCTATGGCGGCAGAGATAATGGTGGTTTTGAGTGGAGAGAATGCTGGCTTGTTGCTTTCGAAGGTTTTCACTTTGATCACAAAGATGGCTGTAATAGGAATTATTACCAGCATGATAGTCTTGAAAATGTCGGAAGGAACGCACAATGCTATCTCTGCTCCACACCACGAACCTATCAGTGCGGCTACTATTGCCGGTAGTACTTGTTTGATATTGATAAAACCTTTCTTGAAATAACGGTAGGTTGCTACGGACGTTCCCATGAAGGCACTAAACTTGTTTGTGCCGATAGCTGCATGCGGTGGTAGACCTGCAATAAGATAGGCTGGGAGAGAGATAAGTCCTCCTCCTCCAGCTATTGCGTCAATGAATCCAGCTAGAAATACCAGCGGGCATACTATCAGATATTCAATCATAAATCAGTTATCGCGTTCCCTCTATTTCTCTGTTCTTTTCAGAAACTGATCGATAAAGTTGCCTAATACTTCCGGAGCCATGGTCTTTGCGCTTTCCATGATATCTTTAACTTGTACAACACCTTGCGAACTGACTATCGCCATGTAGCGTGCATCGAGCTTTGCTATTTCTTTTAGTTGGTAAGGGCTGAGATTTGCTTTTTCTTTTCTGAAACGGTTGATACTATAGTTTTTGAAACGGTTGATATTCTGTTTCCACTCTTTTACCGAATAATATTGACATTCTGCATCTGTACGGTCTATGAAGTTAGTGAAACTACCTACATAAGATTCGGGTGTGCTGCAACTCGACAGACTGAGTATTGCGATGAAAGGCAATAATAATAAGAATACTTTTTTCATCATTTCGAATTTTTTAATCGTTTGATGCCGTAAAAATAGACTTATTTATTGAAATAATCAAGCAGGGTGGAGTTAAAAAGACTTTCTATTAAGGATTTTGGTTATCTGATGGATTGTATAAGACTAATAGGAAAAATAAATGAATGTGGCATATAATTAAAAAAGCCTCACTTAGAAAGTGAAGCTTCTTTTAGTGGGCGTTGACGGATTCGAACCGCCGACCCTCTGCTTGTAAGGCAGATGCTC
>DAIUBN010000033.1:0-19724 GCA_036846645.1 Bacteroidaceae bacterium
ATCCAGGGCCTTCATCGATTCAGGATTCACCACAAGCTTGCCGGTGCTGGTCATGGTAGAGTCGAGCTCGTCCGATACTTCGTCCAGATTCACGAGTAGTTGTATAAACTCTGTCAATGTGGGACGTGTCACTACCAGATTGGCACCACCTATAAAGGTGCGCAGTATAGCCAGATAGTCGTTGTGCGCTAGGTCCGCTACTTTGTTTCCATCCAGTATGATGGTCTTCACATCGTCGGTCAGTGTCCCTGTCGTATTCTTCATACGGCTTATCAAGGCTTGCCCCTCTTCGTTATAGTTGCCTGTATAGATATATGTTTTCAGGCTGGAGGTTACATTCATCGAATCTATTGTAGGTATGGTCTCCGATATTCCTGCGGCGTCCGAACCTGCTATTGCCGGAACATCATCTTTGGCGCAAGAGTATAAGCCACCTGCTATAAAGATTCCGATTAAACTAAATAATAAGAATTTCCCGTTTTTCATTGTGTTGCAAAATTTTATATGATGAACAATATGAAACAAAGGATACTAAGAACTTTTAGTAAATCATAGCATTCTTTTACTCAAAGATAAGCCAAATCGTTTTTTATTCAAAATAACATCGATTTACAAATCTATATACATTTATTAATTCGTTATTATTCAATATTTTAAATTCATTTTTTTGACGATTTGCAAACTCAATTTCGAACGATTAGCCTCTATAATATTAAGGTGCAGTTGTAGATATCTCGTAACGAAGTGAGTGAAACGAGATGATAATTTTATCACAGATGGATGAGTTGGTTACAAATTGAAAGTGGGGTGAATATTATTTCTTTAGCAATTGATAACCAATGATTCCTCCCAATATAGAAGCGGCAAAGATACCGACTACTGCTTGGACATAATGAGAAGGATCTTCGAAAGCCAGGGTGGAGACAAACATCGACATGGTGAAACCAATTGATGCCAGAAAGCCTAGACCGATGAGTCGTCTTTGGGTAAGCGCTTCAGGGGCTTTGGCTATTCCTAGTTTGGTGAGTAGCATTGTTGAACCTATAATACCGATGGGCTTACCGAATAATAGTCCCAGCATGACACCGATAGAAATATTTGTCGACAGAAGTGTAGAAAGATTGATATCGGCAAAAGAAATACCGGCGTTGGCTATCGCGAAGATGGGCATAATGACAAACGATACGAGTGGATGCATAGAGTGCTCCAATCTTTGTAGTGGAGGAATAGCACATTTGGCCTCTTCTCTCATACGGTCGAGAATATCTAGCTGCTCTTCTTCGAGTGTTGGAAATTCGTTGGGCTTGGCTTTCTTGAATCTATTAAGGAGTTTCTTGGTACGCAATATATAGATAGATTCAGGGATGCGAGAGTCGGCAGGAATCATAAAGGCTGCTAGTACGGCAGCAATTGTGGCATGGACTCCCGAGAGAAGGAATGTGACCCATACTCCACCGATACCTAATACTGCATAAAATATCACGTTTTTAACTCCCATTTTGTTGGCGATGAACATGATAAGTAGAAATTCCAAACCGATACCCAAACTGATGAGTGAGATATCGGATGTATAGAAGAAAGCAATGACCAGCACCGCTCCAAGGTCATCAACAATGGCAAGGGTGGTGAGGAATACTTTGACCGATGTAGGTACTTTATTACCTAATAGATATAAAATACCTAGTGAGAAGGCGATATCTGTGGCCATTGGTATGCCCCAGCCGTCGATATTGGGTGTGCCCCAGTTGAATGCCACATAGATAAGAGCAGGCACAATCATTCCTCCTATAGCAGCACAGATAGGCAGTATGGTGTTCTTGATTTCTGAAAGTTCGCCACTGATGAATTCGCGTTTCAATTCTAGTCCGACAACGAAAAAGAACATTGCCATGAGTCCGTCGTTTACCCAATGGTGTATACTATAATTAAGGTATAGGTTATTATTGAAAGAGAATCCGAACGTCTGTTCGAAGAAATGGAAATAATGGCCGGATAGGGGAGAGTTGGCTAATATGAGTGCGATGATAACGCTGATGGCAAGTATAAGTCCGCCCGACTTCTCTTGACGCATGAAAAAATGTAATGGAATTATAACTCGATTATTTACTTTGTTCTGAATGTTGTTACTCATAAAATTAATTAGTATTCGTTAGTTCTTTCAACAAATATAGTTCAAAAGACTTAGAGGCGACGAATAGTTTTAGATTAATAAAGATTTTTATAGATAATGCTACAAGTGTTATGATAATCATTCATAATCATAGAAATTGTTATTTCTGTACAGTTTTAGAGGTAATATATTTTGTTACGTCAGCGAAATTCTTTTAATTTGCAGAAAGAAAAATAACGAATAATATATGAAAGGTATCATTCTGGCAGGAGGTAGTGCCACACGCTTATATCCCTTGTCGAAAGCTATATCAAAGCAGATAATGCCGGTTTACGACAAACCGATGATTTATTATCCGCTTTCTACTTTGATGCTGGCGGGCATTCGTGAAGTGTTGATAATTTCTACTCCACGTGATTTACCGATGTTCGAACAGTTGTTTGGAAGTGGAGAACAGTTGGGCATGAGTTTCACTTACAAGGTGCAAGAGAAGCCAAATGGATTGGCACAGGCATTTGTTCTAGGTGCCGATTTTCTTGCTGGCCAGCCTGGTTGTTTGATATTGGGCGACAATATGTTCTATGGACAAGGCTTCTCGGCCATGTTGCGCAGAGCTACTTCTATCAAACAAGGTGCATGTATCTTTGGTTACTACGTAAAAGATCCTCGTGCCTATGGCGTGGTAGAATTTGATAAAGATGGCAAGGTGATATCTCTTGAAGAGAAACCGTCTGAGCCAAAGAGCAATTATGCAGTGCCTGGACTTTACTTCTATGATGAAACGGTGACAGAGAAAGCTGCTTCACTCAAGCCATCGGCTCGAGGAGAGTACGAAATAACCGATCTTAATAAATTGTATCTCGATGAAGGCTCACTCAAGGTAGAACTTTTCGGCCGTGGTTTTGCTTGGCTCGATACCGGTAATTGCGACAGCCTGCTTGAGGCTTCTAATTTTGTAGCTACGATTCAAAATCGTCAAGGCTTCTATGTGAGCTGTATCGAAGAGATAGCATGGCGCAATAAATGGATTGACGATGCGCAGCTCATCAGCCTTGGTCGTCAACTCGAAAAGACACAATACGGGAAATATCTCCTAGATTTAGTACATTAAATATATAAATATGAAAGCTTATCTTGTTACCGGTGCTGCCGGATTTATTGGTTCCAATTATCTGAAATATATTCTTAATCTGCATGATGACATTAAAGTCGTTGTCCTCGATTCGCTGACCTATGCCGGCAATCTTGGTACGATAGCCGATGATATTGACAATGATCGCTGTGTGTTTGTTCGTGGTGATATCGGCGATGCAGAACTAGTAGGTCAGCTGTTTGCCGAATATCGTTTCGATTATGTGGTGAACTTTGCAGCCGAAAGTCATGTAGACCGTAGCATAGAGAATCCGCAATTGTTTTTGCAAACCAATATCTTGGGCACTCAGAATCTGCTTGAAATAGCTCGTAAAGCTTGGGTCACCGGTAAGGCTGAGAATGGTTATCCTACTTGGCAACGTGGAGTGCGCTTTCATCAGGTTTCGACCGACGAGGTGTATGGCTCATTGGGAGCCGAAGGATTTTTCACCGAACAAACTCCTTTGCAACCTCATAGTCCGTACAGTGCTTCGAAAACAAGTGCCGACCTTGTAGTGATGGCTTATCGCGACACATATAAGATGCCGGTATCTATTACCCGCTGTTCCAATAACTACGGTCCATATCATTTCCCTGAGAAGCTGATACCACTTATCATCAAGAATATTCTTGCAGGAAAGAAACTCCCTGTTTATGGTGACGGTAGCAATGTTCGTGATTGGCTGTATGTAGAAGACCATTGTAAAGCTATAGATCTGGTAGTGACCAAAGGTAAGGATGGCGAGATATATAATGTAGGCGGGCACAACGAACGTACCAATCTGCAGATTGTGAAACTGACGATTGCTACAATTCACAGATTGATGGATGAGAATCCTGCCTATCGCGATGTACTGAAGAAGAAAGAAAAGAATGCCGACGGCTCCATTTCAATAGATTGGATTAACGACGATCTCATTACCTTTGTAAAAGATCGTTTGGGACACGATCAACGTTATGCCATCGATCCTTCCAAGATAAAAGCCGAATTAGGTTGGTATCCCGAAACAACTTTCGAAGTAGGTATCGTGAAGACCATTGAATGGAATCTCAGAAATCAGAGATGGGTAGAAGAGGTGACTAGTGGCGACTATCAAAATTATTATGATAGGATGTACGGGAATAGATAATCTATTATCAATCCGATAGTAGACAACATACCGAAAAGCAGCATATTGCGGGAAGTCTTCCCCAGTATGCTGTTTAGTTTTTTACCACTTCTGATTTGCACCATTTCTTTCCATGTAGCATAGTGCGGAAAGATATATATAATAGGTAGAAGTGCTCCAAACGGATGATGTTTGATCAACGATAGCATAAGTGCTACAGCCAGCAGGCCCGAAAGAAGGTAAAGGTAGCGTCCGAATTGCTCTCCGAATCGTACAATCAGAGTTCTCTTTCCGCTTTGTTTGTCGGCATCACGGTCACGATAGTTGTTGATGACGAGTAATGTCTCGATAACCAGTCCGCAAGCTAAAGAAATAATAATGGTATTGGCAGTCAAATCGAGAGATTGGACATAATAAGTTCCGCCAACAGGCACTAAACCGAAGAATATCAATACCAATATATCACCCATTCCATAATACGACAGGCAGGTGGTATATAGAAAGGCAAACAATACGCTGGCGGCACCAATGGCGATTGTTACCCATCCACCATAATATATAAGGATACAACCTATCAGACAGGCTACTGCAACTGTAATGGCAATGCCCCATTTCATAGCGTTGGGAGATATCCATCCTTGGGCACAAGCCCTTTCGGGACCTAATCGGTCTTCGCGGTCGCTACCTTTGAGATAGTCGAATAAATCGTTGATAAAGTTGGCTGACATCTGCATCAATGCTGCAAAGATAAGACATATTAAAGCCGGGAACCATGAAAATTTGAGGTCGAACAGAGCCAAAGCACTTCCCATCAAAACAGGAACGATAGCTCCTGTCAATGTTTTAGGACGAGCAGCCAATACCCAAGCATGAAATGAATTTTTCTTTATGATTTGATTGTTTACCATCGCCATTTATACTTTTCTACTAATTGCAAAGGTAGTAAAAATAATTAATAAGAGGTGGAAATGGTCTTGAGATTGTATGAACCCTATAACGTTTATAGAATTATCAAACCTTATATGCTTTATATTTCATTCCGTTATACTCATTATTGAGTATTCCTATTTAAATGCTGTCTAAATAGTTGCGCATTGTTTGGTTATTAATTATCTTTGCAGTTGAAAGAAGCAATATAATAAAAGAAAAGGAAGATATGCGTCTATCAGAATTGAATACAGGTGAGAAAGGAGTAGTTGTTAAGGTGCTGGGACACGGCGGTTTCCGTAAGCGCATTGTTGAAATGGGATTCATAAAAGGCAAGATTGTCGAGGTGCTGTTGAATGCTCCACTTCGTGATCCTGTGAAATACCGTATCATGGGCTATGAAATCTCTCTGCGGCATGATGAGGCTGATATGATTGAGATTATCAGCGAGGATGAAGCAAAGCGACTCGAAACAGAACAGAAACTTGTAGGGTTGCCCGATTCGCATGGACTGATAGATGAAGATGAAACACTTACTGATGAGGAACTCAAAGCATTGGCACTCAAAAAACGACGTACCATCAATGTCGCTTTGGTGGGTAATCCTAATTGTGGTAAAACTTCCTTGTTCAATATCGCTTCGGGAGCCCACGAACATGTTGGCAATTATAGTGGTGTGACAGTTGATGCTAAAGATGGTTATTTCGATTTCGAAGGATATCATTTTTGCATTGTCGATCTTCCCGGTACTTATTCTTTATCGGCCTATAGTCCCGAAGAATTGTATGTGCGCCGTCAAATCATAGATAAAACTCCTGATATCATTGTAAATGTG
Source organism: Bacteroidaceae bacterium (assembly GCA_036846645.1). Taxonomy (GTDB): domain Bacteria; phylum Bacteroidota; class Bacteroidia; order Bacteroidales; family Bacteroidaceae; genus JAAYUD01. The sequence goes on from DAIUBN010000033.1 coordinate 6,113, forward strand.
GTGGATGCTTCGAATCTCGAACGCAATCTTTATCTTACTACACAGCTGATTGATATGAACCTCCGTATGGTGGTTGCACTCAATATGTACGACGAACTGGAGCAGAGTGGCAATAAGCTTGACTATCGTTTGTTGGGACAATTATTCGGTGTGCCGATGGTGCCTACAGTCTGTCGTAACGGGACAGGTCTCGAATTGCTTTTCCATATTATCATCAACCTTTACGAAGGTGTCGATTTCTTGGACGATAAAGGCAATATCAATCCAGAAGTAGCACAACAGTTGCGCGACTGGCACAAGCAATATCATGGCGATGAGAAGACTCAGGATTCTCACGAAGAAGACTTTGCACAAGGTCCCCGTCCTCACGGCAATGTATTCCGTCATATTCATATCAATCATGGTACAGAGATTGAACGGTCTATCGAACAGGTGAAGAAAGAACTAGAGAAAGATGAGAACATCCGCCATAAATATTCTCTTCGTTATCTGTCTATCAAATTGATGGAACGTGATAGAAGTGTAGATGATTTTGTGAAGACATTGCCGAATGGTGATGAAATTATGGCGATTCGTGATAAGGCAGGCGAACGGATTATGGATGTGTTGAAAGAAGATAGCGAAACGGCGATTATGAATGCCAAATATGGGTTTATATCGGGAGCTTTGCACGAAGCATACGTCGATGTACATCGTAAAGATACCCGCCAGTTCACCAAGGTGCTCGATGCTATTGTTACCAATCGAATAGTAGGATATCCTATCTTTTTCTTCTTCCTCTGGCTGATGTTCGAGACCACTTTCGTACTCGGTCAATATCCTATGGATTGGATTGATGCCGGAGTGGGAGCATTGAGTAGTTTCTTGAAGAATACAATGTCGGCCGGTCCACTTCGTGATTTGCTTACAGATGGTATACTTGGTGGTGTAGGAGCCGTTATCGTGTTCTTGCCTCAGATTCTGATTTTATATTTCTTTATCTCACTCATGGAAGAGTCGGGCTATATGGCTCGTGCTGCTTTCATAATGGATAAGATCATGCACAAAATGGGACTTCATGGTAAGTCGTTTATTCCTCTTATTATGGGCTTTGGATGCAATGTACCGGCAGTGATGGCAACTAGAACGATAGAAAGCCGCAAGAGCAGGCTGATTACGATGCTGGTGTTGCCGCTGATGAGTTGTAGTGCTCGTCTGCCTATATACCTTATTATTACAGGTGTCTTCTTTGCCCATTATCAAGGTCTCATCATCTTGATACTTTACCTTGTAGGTATTCTGCTTTCTGTAGCCATGGCACGTCTGTTTTGTGCAGTGCTCATCAAGGGCGATAATACACCGTTTGTGATGGAACTTCCTCCGTATCGAATGCCGACAGCAAAAGCTATCTTACGTCATACTTGGGAGAAAGGACGCCAATATCTGAAGAAGATGGGTGGTATCATTCTTACTGCTTCTATTATTATATGGTTCTTGGGCTATTATCCCAATCACAATGATTACAGCACAGTGCAGCAACAACAAGAACATTCGTATCTTGGAATGATCGGAAAGACTATTGAACCCGTTCTTCGTCCTTGCGGATTTGACTGGAAGATGGGTGTGGGACTTATTTCCGGTGCCGGAGCGAAAGAATTGGTTGCTAGCACGATGGGCATACTTTATGGCAATAATGCCGAATCGGACAGTAGCCATATCTCTGCCAATATGCGGGCTGACGGTATTACATCGTTAGGTGCATTCTGTTACCTGCTCTTCGTGCTCATTTATTTTCCTTGTATCGCTACGATATCGGCTATCAAGAATGAATCGGGTCATTGGAAGTGGGCACTCTTTGCCGCGGGATATACTACACTGTTGGCATGGCTTATATCATTTATCGTTTATCAAGTTGGAGGATTGCTGTTATGAGTCTTCAAGAAATAATTGTTTTTGCATTGGTGTTACTTAGTGTGGCATGGGTGGTTTACAAAAAGTTTTTTAAGCGCACCCGTGGTTGCGATTCTTGTACGGCAGATTGCCAACTCAGGGACTTGAAGAAGAGGGCTGAGCAACGCAAATGCTGCGAAAATAAAGAAAAATTGAAGAAAAGTTTGTAGTAATAGTTGGATATTAGAAAAATTGCATTACCTTTGCATCCGCAAATGAGAATATAGGGTACCTTGACCGAGTGGCTAGGTAGCGGTCTGCAAAACCGTGTACGGCAGTTCGAATCTGCCAGGTACCTCAAGATATAGCGGCGATAGACAACAGTCTTTCGTCGTTTTTTTATAAAGATACGATGGGAAAGAACCTTCAGAAGGTAAGTAGGTTTATCGAACAACAGCAATTGTTGCATCATGGCGACACTGTTATCGTGGCATTGAGCGGCGGAAGTGATTCGGTGGCTTTGCTGCTTATGCTTCGCAAGTTGGGCTATCATTGCATAGCCGCCCATTGCAATTTCCATCTCCGTGGCGAGGAATCAAACAGGGATGAGGCTTTTGTTACAGAACTATGTCATCAGCAAGATGTACCTCTGGATACTGTTCATTTCGATACCACAGGATATGCTTCCACTCATCATCTATCAATAGAAATGGCGGCTCGCGAATTACGCTACGAGTGGTTTGAGCAACTATACAACCAATATAAAGCAGCAGCCATAGCTGTAGCCCATCATCGGGATGACAGCATTGAAACTGTTTTGCTCAATCTTATCAGAGGTACAGGAATCAATGGCTTGTGTGGCATTCGCCCTCACAACGGCCATGTTATCCGTCCACTGCTGTGCCTCTCACGTTCCGAGATCATCGATTATCTCGATTACCGTAAGCAGTCATTTGTCACGGATAGTACCAATCTGCAAGATGAATTCACTCGCAATAAGATTCGTTTGCGTCTGTTGCCCTTGATGGAAGAAATCAATCCGTCGGTCAGAGATAGCTTGCAGCAAACAGCCGAACATCTGCATGAAGCCAGCCTTATATATAATAAAGGTATAGCCGAAGGCAAAACAAGAGTTATGCGGGGTGATGATATCGATATTGCTGCTCTGCTAGAAGAACCATCACCCAAAGCCTTGCTATTCGAGATACTTTATTCGCTAGGTTTCAATTCTGCACAGGTAGAAGATATCTTTGAGGCTATTGAAGGACAAGCCGGTAAGCAGTTTCAATCTGATGGCTATCTGTTGGTGAAAGACAGAAATCTGCTGCTCATCTCTAGACGTGATTCACAAGAAAATATCGATCAAGAAGAAGCTCCGTTCGAACTCTCTTATGAGGAACAACCTTATTCCGATACTTTTATCATACCTCGTGATATAGATACTGCATGTTTCGATGTCGATAAGTTGAAAGGACCGTTCACACTTCGTAAATGGAGTAGGGGAGATCGGTTTGTTCCTTTTGGCATGAAAGGAAAGAAGCTCGTCAGTGACCTTCTGACTGATTGTAAACGCTCTGTTGTTCAGAAAAATGAGCAATGGCTGTTGTGTTCGGGAGATGATATTGTCTGGGTTGTTGGACTGCGTGCCGATAACCGTTTCAGAATAGATGCTAAAACACGACGAGTAATGATTGTCCGTATCGTAAAAAAATAAAAAAAATATCCTCTAGAGTATGGTCAAATCATAATTTGTTCGTATCTTTGCAGCGTTAATTTAATGGAGGTCGAATATTTAAAAGAAGAAACCGACCACATTTATCAATCAAAAAAATATATTTATTTTTTCTTTCATCAAAAATGAAGAATGTTTGTACTTGTGTTGCTAACCTGGTATGCTTAACGTGTCTCTCATTATTTGACTGAAAAAAGTAACGAAATATCAATTACATCGTATGTATAACATTATGCAATTAAACGGCAAACAGTTGCCGGAACTACTTGCAATTGCTCAATCCCTGGGCATAAAAAAGGCAGAATCGTATAGCAAAGAAGAATTAGTTTATTTGATTCTTGATGCACAGGCCGAGAGTAATGCTCCTCGTCTGGCTGCCGAAGAAGATGCAAGACTAAACAAAAAAGACGAACGGCGCAAACGCCAACGTGTATCGCGCAAAAAAGATGTCAGCAAAGTATTCTCTGCTACAAAAGAAGGCGAACTAACTAAGACTGAAAAAGATATAAATCAACCTCAGCTATTTGAAGGTTCTGCCGAACAGAAGGCCGATAAACCTGCTGTAAAGAAAGGTATAGAGTCTTTGTTTAAGGCAAAAAAAGAGAAGAAGGTCGAAGAGGTTGTGCCTGTTGCCGAAGAAGTAAAAGCAGCAGAGCCAGTTGCTAAGCCTGATCCTGTAGAAGAACCGACAAAGCGTAGAGGACGTCCTCGTAAGACGGCTAAGGCTCATGAAGAAGAGGCAAAAGCTCAAGCTCCTAAAGAAGAGTCGAAACCAACTTCTACTGAAGCTGTAGAAAAGAAACCGACTACTCCGGTTGAGGCTGCAAAGGCTCCTATCATGAAAAGCAAAATCGATGAAGTATTGCCTCCAATTGATGCAATCGACGATTTTATTCCTATCGAGGAATTGCCAGATGACGGACCAGTAGAAATCCCGGCCGAATTGATTACTAAATTCGACCAGCTCAAAGAAAATACTCCATTTGTTCCTCCTGTTCAACAGCCGCAACAACAGCAGCCGATGATGAATCGCAGACAGATGAACAATCAGTCGCGTAAGAATAAAACTCCGAATTTCAACGCCAATATCAACAATCCCAACAATCCTGCTTATCAAGGCAGCAAACGTGGTCAGGGTAATGGCGCGATGAACAACGGAGGCATGAACAATGTGGCAATGAATAACAGCATGATGAACAATGCTGGTATGATGAACAATGCTCCTCAAGGTATGGTGAACGATACTGTTCGCGAACCTCAAGAAAGCTATCCACAGCCTCCGGTTTATAACGAACCGGTTGCAGTACCCGAACCTCCTCGTCCTGTAGAAAAAGAGAAACCATACGATTTCGAAGATATTCTTCAAGGCAATGGCGTGCTCGAAATAATGCCCGATGGCTATGGATTCCTTCGCTCGGCAGACTATAATTATCTGTCGTCGCCAGATGATATCTATGTTTCGCAGTCACAAATCAAACTCTTCGGTCTCAAGACGGGTGATGTTGTAGAAGGTTCTATCCGTCCTCCTCGCGAAGGCGAGAAATATTTCCCTCTCATCAAGGTATCGAAGATTAATGGACGCGACCCGGCATTCATCCGCGACCGTGTGCCTTTCGAACATCTTACTCCATTGTTCCCTGAAGAGAAATTCACACTTTGCAATGGTGGACCAACAACCAATACTTCTGTCCGTATTGTCGATTTGTTCTCGCCGATTGGTAAAGGCCAACGTGGACTTATCGTAGCGCAGCCCAAGACCGGTAAAACTATCTTATTGAAAGATATCGCCAATGCTATTGCTGCCAATCATCCCGAGGTTTATATGATTGTACTTCTTATCGACGAACGTCCTGAAGAGGTAACAGATATGGCTCGTAGTGTCGATGCAGAGGTGATTGCTTCTACATTTGATGAACCAGCAGAACGTCACGTGAAGATTGCCAATATCGTGCTCGAGAAGGCTAAACGTTTGGTAGAATGTGGTCATGATGTTGTTATCTTCCTCGACTCTATCACTCGTCTGGCTCGTGCCTACAATACAGTATCGCCTGCTTCTGGTAAGGTGCTTTCTGGTGGTGTTGATGCCAATGCTTTGCAGAAACCGAAACGTTTCTTCGGTGCGGCTCGTAATATAGAAGGTGGCGGTTCGCTCACTATTCTTGCTACAGCTCTTATCGATACGGGTTCGAAGATGGATGAGGTTATCTTTGAAGAATTCAAGGGTACCGGTAACATGGAGTTGCAACTCGACCGTACATTGTCCAACAAACGTGTATTCCCTGCTGTCAATATCGTTGCATCTAGTACTCGTCGCGACGACTTGTTGCTCGACAAGACAACACTCGACCGTATGTGGATTCTTCGTAAGTATCTTGCTGATATGAATCCTATCGAGGCCATGACTTTCGTGAAAGATAAACTGGAAGGTACAAAAGATAATGAAGAATTCCTGTTAAGTATGAATGCTTAATACTTGACTTAATAGGTTATTTTATCTAATTTTGCACGCAGAATAAAAAGATTTATTAGAATATGTTCGATAATTTATCAGAGAGACTCGAACGGTCTTTCAAAATATTAAAAGGTGAAGGCAAAATCACCGAGATTAATGTTGCCGAAACGCTGAAAGATGTGCGCAAGGCATTGCTTGATGCCGATGTGAACTATAAAGTGGCTAAAGCATTTACCGATAAAGTTAAAGAAAAAGCACTGGGTCAGAATGTGCTCACGGCTGTTAAGCCAAGCCAGTTGATGGTGAAGATTGTTCACGACGAACTGGTGGAGCTCATGGGTGGCACAGCTGCCGAATTTAATGTCAAAGGACAACCTGCTGTCGTTTTGATGTCGGGTTTGCAAGGTTCTGGTAAGACTACATTCTCTGCCAAACTTGCCAATCTGCTTAAAACAAAGAAAAGCCGTAAGCCGATGCTTGCTGCCTGCGATGTTTATCGTCCTGCCGCTATCGATCAATTAAAGGTGCTTGGCGAACAGATAGGCGTGCCTGTCTATACCGAACCTGATAGTAAAGACCCCGTAAAGATAGCCGAGAACGCTGTGAAAGAGGCTCGTGCCAATGGTTACGACGTGCTTATCATCGATACCGCCGGTCGTCTGGCTGTAGATGAGGATATGATGAACGAGATCAGCAATATCAAGATGGCTGTCAATCCTACCGAAACATTGTTCGTTGTCGATTCAATGACCGGTCAGGATGCTGTCAATACTGCCAAAGAGTTCAACGACCGTCTCGATTTCGAAGGCGTAATCCTTACCAAACTTGATGGTGATACCCGTGGTGGTGCTGCCATTTCTATTCTTTCGGTTGTCAATAAGCCTATCAAGTTTATCGGTACCGGCGAGAAGATGGAAGCGATTGACTTCTTCCACCCCGAACGTATGGCCGACCGTATTCTTGGTATGGGTGATATCGTTTCGTTGGTAGAGCGTGCTCAAGAGCAATACGATGAGGCTGAGGCCAAGAAGTTGCAGCGCAAGATTCAGAAGAATCAGTTCGACTTCAACGACTTCCTTGCTCAGATTGCTCAAATCAAGAAGATGGGTAATATCAAGGAATTGGCTTCGATGATTCCTGGCGTGGGCAAAGCTATCAAAGATGTAGATATAGACGATAACGCTTTCAAGAGTGTTGAGGCTATTATCTATTCAATGACTCCCGAAGAGCGTACGCATCCCGAAATATTGAATGGCCAACGTCGTCAACGTCTCGCCAAAGGTAGTGGTACCGATATTCAGGAAGTGAATCGCTTGCTCAAACAGTTCGATCAGACTCGTAAGATGATGAAGGCTGTGACTAGTACCAAAATGGGCAAGATGATGGCTCATGGCGGCAAAACGCATAAGTAATACACCTTATTTAATATTCTAGATATGACTTTAATAGATGGAAAAGCTGTTTCAGCTCAGATCAAGCAAGAAATTGCTGCCGAAGTTGCAGAAATAGTTAAGAACGGTGGCAAACGTCCACATTTGGCTGCTATCCTTGTAGGTCACGACGGTGGTAGCGAAACATACGTAGCAAGCAAAATAAAAGCTTGCGAGATATGTGGTTTCAAATCGACTCTGATTCGTTTCGAAGCGGATGTTACCGAAGATAAGTTGCTCGACGCAGTTCGCCAGCTCAACGACGATGCAGATGTAGATGGTTTTATCGTACAACTGCCATTGCCAAAACATATTTCGGAGCAGAAAGTGATTGAGACAATCGATTATCGCAAAGATGTGGATGGCTTTCATCCTATCAATGTGGGCCGTATGTCTATCGGATTGCCATGCTACATTTCGGCAACTCCCAACGGTATTCTCGAATTGCTCAAACGCTACAACATCGAGACTTCGGGCAAAAAATGCGTAGTACTTGGTCGTAGCAACATCGTAGGTAAGCCTATGGCTCAGCTCATGATGCAGAAACGCAATCCAGGTGATGCTACTGTTACGGTATGTCATAGTCATACCAAGAATATCAAGGCAGAATGTCTTGAGGCCGATATCATTATCGCTGCGTTGGGACAGCCCAATTTCGTAACTGCCGATATGGTGAAAGAGGGTGCCGTTATTATCGATGTTGGTACAACTCGTGTGCCCGATGCTACCAAGAAGAGTGGTTTCCATCTCAATGGTGATGTCAAGTTTGACGAGGTAGCTCCGAAGTGTTCTTTCATCACTCCCGTTCCCGGTGGAGTAGGACCGATGACTATTGCTTCGCTGCTCAAGAATACATTGCTTGCCGGCAAAAAAGAAATCTATAAGTAAATAGAATAGGGCCTCTGAAGGCTTCTCTATAAGATAAAACCCACGCTACAATCGTTGTAGCGCGGGTTCTTTTTTATCCTATAGCGCATCAACGAAGTCCTTCGAAAGATGTCTATCATACAAATATGTTTCTCCAAGAAGAAAACTTTGTCACTTCTTGGAGAAAAACTTGTTTGATAAAGGACTATTCTTTACGTTAAGCTTTAGTTTTAATAAATAAAGCTTGTATTTATTAAAATAAAGCTTGTATTTTAAAAAATAAAGGCTTAATTTTTAGAAGTATTCATGAAGCGACAGGTTTTGTTGTTAATTCCGTCATAAAACACTTCATGAATCGTAGAAGAAGTCGTCTTGTTAGAATATCACCTGAGTTCTGTCGCCACTTGCCGATACTGCATATACTTTGTAAGTATCTTGCCAGTTGAAAGGTAGGTTGAACCATGCATTTGTAGACGCCGTATTGATACCTTGAGATATGAAGAGGAGTTTGCCGCTGGCATCTGTCACTTCGTAGGCTACTACATTCTGCCATCCACTCATTGTGAGTTTGTTGCCATCTCTTGCCGAACTACCCTTTACTACAGCAGGTTTCGACTTATAGAGGTCGGCTGTGGCATCTGTGATATATTCCAATGCGACATCTGGCTTGGGCAGATTGAGTGCTTCAACTCTCGCCTTTATCTCGTCTATTCTGGCTTGCGTCACTTCCATTGTTCCCGAACCATAATCGTCCATTGAGATATTGATAGGCGTGAGAAATCCCCATTTGGTGAAGAAATCCAGTAGGTTGTAGCCCGAAAGTTTACTGCACACATAGACAAATTCTGTTTGTTGTTGGCCTGCCGTACTCATTGCTGCATTATTTCTGTAGTATTCGTACACATCGGGATAGAAACCTCCAAAGTCTTTTTGTTGCAACGGTGTTCTTCCCAATACTTTGCCAAAATAGAGTTGGAGTTGCCAGAAGGGAACCAGTTTGCAGAATACATCACTACTATATTTATCAGTGGCATCGCCAATGCTTTGGAAATGGCTATGCGGACTTCCTGCCACAATGATACTGTTCCATGCTTTGCCATATCTGTTGCGATAATAGTTGTTCATGTTCTCGGTCTGTATTCTCGACGGCTGTTTGAATATCTCGGTTTGTATATATTGCGACATGATGTTGTTGGTCACCTCGGTTGTGCCCAGCCATTTCAGTCCGGGGCGAGTTTGGTTGCAATGTCCAATTTCGTGTGCCGGTCCCCAGCAACTACCTGTAGTAAGAGTGCCTGGAGTACATAGCTCGGGCATCGTTTCTTTGTTGAAGGCTGTATGATAGCCAGTGGCGTACATATAATAATCTTTCAGATAGATGACTTCGAGATACATGCGGTTTCGGAACATCTTGTCGTATTTCTTCAATCCCATGAAAATTTGTTCTTGGTGAGAAATGCTGTCGAAATCGAGAATAAGTTGCTCGTTGCTGCCTGCATATTGCTTCAGATCGGCTGTCTCGAAAGTGAGATGTGCATAACGCCCCAGTACATCAAAATATTTGTTTGTTGCCTTATTGAGCCGTTCTTTCCATTTCCCACCGTCTTTAGTCAAGTCGAAATATCCGTTCACAGTAGCACCTACGAAGTGTAGATTGATGGGCTGGGCTGTTTCGTTAAGAGCAGAAGTGAAGTAAAGTATATAAACGAGACCGCCATTTTGAGAAGTGATTGTGTTGAGTCCTTCTTTGAGCGTAAACTCTTCGGCGGTATAGAATCCGTCCTTACTCGTATTGTAGAGGTTCTGGATGCGCAATTTAATAGTATATCCGTTTGCTGCACCCATTATCACTTTGAGTGTGCCGCCAGCTGCAATCGAAATACCGGTAGCATTGTCGAGCATACTGTAGGTAGATGTCTTGTTGCTTGTTGCCTGAATATTGGGATTTGGATAAGCGTTGAATTTGGCTATACGATAATCCTTGCTGTACGTTCCTTTAAGCATCTCGAGTGCCACACGCTTAAAAGTTGTATCGCTGCAATTCTTGATTTGGTTTTCTGTAATTCCGGCTTTAAGTGTACTACAAAGATTGTCAGAAAACAGTTCGCTGTAATTCACCGGTTTAGTGTTGGTGTTAGTGTTACTGGGCTCGTTGGGGTCGTCACTACTCGAACAAGCAGAAAACACCATCAGCAAGATGGTAGAAAGTAATAAAAGCTTTTTCATGAAGTTAATTTAATAAGGTAATAGTATATTTTATGGCGCAAATATACAGCATAGTAAATTATTGGCAAAGAATAAATGAGTTTTATTATTCGTTTTAATAGTTGGATAATCATAGATAATTTATTTTTTATTTGTTTTCTATTGAGTATCTTTGCCTAAAATAGTGATAATTAGAAATCAAATATAATAATATTATGGATGTAAATCTTGGTAAGTTCAATCAATTGGAAGTGGTGAAGAAGGTAGATTTCGGTATTTATCTCGATGGTGGGGAGTCGGGAGAAATTCTTCTTCCTACACGTTATGTGCCCGAAGGATGCGAGGTGGGCGATATGCTCAACGTATTTATCTATTTGGACAATGAAGAACGACTGATTGCCACGACGTTGATTCCATTGGTTCAGGTTGGGCAGTTTGCCTATCTCGAGGTGAGCTGGGTCAATCAGTTCGGCGCTTTCCTTAATTGGGGACTGATGAAAGATTTGTTCGTGCCCTTCAGAGAACAGAAGATGAGAATGCAGGTGGGGCGCAAATACATTATATATGCTCATATCGATGAAGAAAGCTTTCGAATTGTGGGTACTGCTAAAGTAGATAAATATTTGTCGAAAGAATTGCCCGAATATAAAACTGACGATGAGGTAGAAATACTTATTTGGCAGAAGACGGATTTAGGATTCAAGGCTATCATAGAGAATAAGTATGGTGGTCTGCTCTATGATAATGAAATCTTTACACCTCTTCATACAGGAATGAGGGTGACGGCTTTTGTCAAACAAGTGCGCGAGGATGGCAAGGTCGATTTGATGTTACAGAAACCAGGTTTTGAGAAAATTGACGATTTTGCTCTTCGTTTGCTCAATTATATAAAGGACCAGGGAGGAAATATCGGCTTTACAGATAAGAGTGATGCCGATTTGATATATGATACATTCGGAGTAAGCAAGAAGACTTTTAAAAAGGGAGTGGGAGAGTTGTACAAGAAAAGACTTATCGTTCTTAATGAAGAAGATATCTCGTTGGCTAAATCCCCACATACAAATAGGGAAAATCCTACTCACAAAAAGAGAAAATAACTGTACCAGGGGAAAACATATCTCTATCTTTGTTACAGTTAAAAGAAAAAAAGTGAGTATAACCCTTTAAAAAATAACAATTATGAAACGGATATTCATTACATTAGTAACATTAGCAATGACGCTTAGCATCAGTGCAATGACTGAAAGCAGAGTTCGTACAGAAACTTTGTTTTTGACAGATAAAATGGCTTATGAGTTGCGTCTCAATAATTCGCAATACAATGATGTCTACGAAATCAATTATGATTTCATTAACGCTGTTGGCGATTATCTAGATGATGCAGCATATGGTGAGAGTTGGGCACTCAACGATTACTATGATGCTCTTGATATTCGTAACGATGATCTTCGCTGGGTACTCAGTGCTTCGCAATATCGTCGCTTCATGGATATAGAATATTTCGCTCGTCCATTCTATCAGATGAATTCTGGTAGTTGGGGACTTCGAGTTTATCTGAATTATTCTGATCCTAGTTTCTTCTACTATCGTCGTCCATATTGCTACACCACCTATTTCGGAGGTCACTATCGTGGCGGTTGGAGTGATATGAGCTACTATCGTAACAGATATTCTAACTTCTCGCACTATAACAGCCCGTTCCGTATGAATGGTGACGGATACCGTTATAACAGATTCGCAGGGCGTGACTTCAATGGTAACAATGGCAGCTATCGTTATAATAATATGAATGGTTACGATAACAATAGAGGCTTTAACAACGGCAATAGAGGTTATAATAATGGTAACAGAGGTTATAGCAATGATAATAGGGGCTTTAATAATGGCAACAACGGCTATAACAATGGTAACAGAGGTTATGACAGCAATAATAGAGGTTATGACAGCAATAATAGAGGTTATAACAATAATAATGGTAATAGGAGCTATGATAGCAATAACAGAGGTTATAACAGTAATAATAGTAATAGAGGCTATGATAGCAATAATAGAGGTTATAACAGTGGCAACAATAACAGAGGCTTTGACACCGGTAATAGAAACTATGACAACAACCGTGGCTTAATCATAGGCAATGGCAATAGTTCTAATAACAGTGGCACCGATGCTAACAGAGTATTCAATGGCAACAATAGAGGATCTGGTAACAATAGTATTGGCAACAGTCGTTACGACAATCGTTTCGAGATGGGAGGCAGCCGCAATAATTCTGGTTCGAATAGTAGCAATGGAGTAACTCCTTCTTCTAATCGTAGCTCGATTTTCGGAAATCCAAACTCTAATACACGTGGTGGTTTCGACCGTGGCAGTGTCAATTCAAACAATGGCGGTTCGGTTCGCACACCGTATAATCCTTCTTCTTCTCCAAGAGTTTCGGTTCCGTCTTCTACTCCTTCTTCAACGAGAACATTTACCCCCTCTTCTCCAAATAACAACAATTCGAACAATGGTGGAAGAGATAATCACGCTTCAAGAAGATAATCCGTTTTAAAATTATATATAAAGCTAAAGCTTGGGAGGTATGCCGATTGGCATATCTCTTTTTTATTAGGTACATAAGACAATAGGAATTGTAGTTTTGCAAACAAAAAAATCGGCAAAGGCGTGGAATCTTTTCCAGCCGCCTTCGCCGACTATAAATTGCTCTCTCTTAAAATATATCTTATCCGCAGTAGAAGTATCTGTTGACAAGTGTCTGTACTTCATCGGGATTGTGCTCTATATCTTCGCGCAATGTCTTGTCGTTGTACGACTTAAGACTTTCGATAATACCATCAATCATTGATGGACTGAATACGCCATACTTTTCGAAGATATCACGCTGTTTGGCCAGACAATCTGCACTTGCACTGCAACTATCTGGTAGTTGAGCCAATGTCTTAAGTTTGCCTTCGTTGGCTTTGTCGTGAATATTAACGTTGACGTATGTCTTATCAGCTATCTCGAGTGCATTGGACAATTCGAAACCATGACGGCAAGCTACGCAAAGACCTGCAA
>DAIUBN010000034.1:0-19178 GCA_036846645.1 Bacteroidaceae bacterium
TATCGTCAACGCTCTGGCGATTTGTTTGTTCAGGTTTTACCGGGTTGGTCTGTTTCTGACGACCAGCATCATTTAGATAAAGTAGTGAGGAATGGCTACATTCCTGCTCCTCTTATTATTTTGGGTGGACAATATAAACCAACTATTATCAATACTCCAGTAGATGTAGATTGCATTGCACCTACTATTTCTTCTTGCCTTCATATTAGAGCTCCCAATGCGAGTTCTGCCGCACCATTGTCGGTCAAACGATAGAATTTATTCTAAAAAATCACTTCAATTTGCTGTTATATAAGCATTTTGCAGTAAATTTGCAAAGCTTTTTCGAAAGCTACAATTCATTATCATTTTAGAAACTAATACATTATAATATTATATGGGATTTAACGACTTTTTAAGTAAGATTTTAGGCAATAAGTCTACTCGCGACATGAAAGAAATTCAGCCGTATGTAGAGAAAGTGAAAGTGGCATACAAGGATATTCTTCCTTTGAGTCATGATGAACTACGTGCCAAAACCAATGAAATCAAACAATACGTTCACGATTCAGCAAAGGATGAACGTGCCAAGGTTCAAGAGTTGAAAGATAGTATTGAGGCTCTCGAACTAGAAGATAGAGAATCTGTTTTCAATCAGATTGATAAGTTAGAAAAAGATATATTGGAGATCTACGAGAAGGCTTTGATGGAGGTCATGCCGGTTGCTTTTTCTATTGTCAAAGAGACTGCTCGTCGTTTTGCCGAGAACCCTGAAATCATTGTTACAGCTACCGATTTTGATAGAGAACTAGCTGCTACAAAAGATTTTGTTCGTATCGATGGCGATAAGGCTATCTACCAGAACCATTGGATGGCCGGTGGTAACGAAGTCACATGGGATATGGTACACTATGATGTACAGCTCTTCGGTGGTGTCGTTCTTCATCAAGGTAAAATTGCTGAGATGGCAACCGGTGAAGGTAAAACCTTGGTTGCTACCTTGCCTGTATTCCTCAATGCACTGACTGGAAATGGTGTTCATGTTGTCACTGTCAACGACTACTTGTCAAAACGTGATAGCGAGTGGATGGGCCCGATTTACGAATTCAATGGATTGAGTGTTGATTGTATCGATCGATATCAACCTAACTCTGACGAACGCCGTAAGGCTTATCTCTGCGATATCACTTTCGGTACGAACAATGAGTTCGGTTTCGATTATCTTCGTGACAATATGGCTGTCAGCCCTAAAGATCTTGTTCAGCGTCAGCACAATTATGCTATCGTCGATGAGGTCGATTCAGTGTTGATTGATGATGCCCGTACTCCGTTGATTATTTCTGGTCCTGTCCCAAAAGGTGATGACCAGCAATTCGAACAACTTCGTCCGTTGGTAGAACAACTCATGGGATTGCAGAAGAATCTTGCAACGAAATATTTAGCAGAAGCCAAACGTCTTATTGCATCTGACAATAAGGAAGATCAGGAGAATGGTTTCTTGGCTTTGTATAGAAGTCATAAAGCTCTGCCTAAAAACAAAGCGTTGATTAAGTTCCTCAGTGAGCAAGGTATAAAAGCCGGTATGCTCAAAACAGAGGAGATATATATGGAGCAGAACAATAAGCGTATGCCAGAGGTTGTAGAACCTTTGTACTTCGTTATTGATGAGAAAATGAAGAGTGCCGACCTTACCGATAAAGGTTTTGATTATCTGGCAGGTACTCAATCAGATCCTACAATGTTCGTTTTGCCCGATATCACTGCTGAAATGTCCGAACTCGAAGCTGAAACTTCACTGACAGATGAGCAGAAGTTAGAGAAGAAAGACAAACTTTATAATGACTATTCAGTCAAATCGGAACGTGTTCATACCATTCTTCAGTTGTTGAAGGCATACGCTATGTTCGAACGTGATGATGATTATGTTGTCATGGATGGTCAGGTGAAGATTGTCGACGAGCAGACCGGTCGTATTATGGAAGGTCGTCGTTGGTCAGATGGTTTGCATCAGGCTGTCGAAGCAAAGGAACGTGTTAAGGTAGAAGCTGCAACACAGACTTTCGCTACAATTACTCTTCAGAACTATTTCCGTATGTATCACAAGCTGGCCGGTATGACTGGTACTGCTGAAACAGAAGCTGGTGAGCTCTGGGATATCTACAAACTCGATGTTGTTGTTATTCCTACCAACCGTCCTGTGATTCGTGAGGATATGAATGATAGGGTTTACAAAACAAAACGTGAGAAATATGCTGCTGTAATTCAGGAAGTTCAAGATATGGTAGCCAAAGGCCGTCCTGTTTTGGTCGGTACTACTTCGGTTGAAATATCAGAAATATTGAGCCGTATGCTTGATATGAAGAATATTGAGCATAAAGTATTGAATGCTAAGTTGCACCAAAAGGAGGCCGAAATTGTTGCTACAGCAGGTCATAAAGGTATGGTAACTATTGCTACCAATATGGCAGGTCGTGGTACCGATATCAAGTTGACTCCGGAAGTTCGTGAAGCTGGTGGTTTGGCTATCATCGGTACAGAACGCCATGAGTCTCGTCGTGTCGACCGTCAGTTGCGTGGTCGTGCCGGTCGTCAAGGTGACCCGGGTTCTTCAGTATTCTTCGTATCTCTTGAAGATAACTTGATGCGTTTGTTCTCTTCAGAGAGAATTGCCAGAGTTATGGACCGTATGGGCTTTAAAGAAGGCGAGATGATTGAACATCCTATGATTTCAAAATCTATTGAGCGTGCACAGAAGAAGGTAGAAGAAAACAACTTCGGTATTCGTAAACGTCTGTTGGAATATGATGATGTGATGAACAAACAGCGTACTGTTGTCTACACCAAACGTCGTCATGCTTTGATGGGAGAACGTATCGGTATGGATATCGTTAACATGATGTGGGACCGTTGTGCCGAAGCTATCGAGAACACTGCTTCTTACGAAGATTGCAAGATGGCTTTGCTCAAGGTGGTTGCAATTGATGCTCCATTTACCGAAGAAGAGTATCTCAATGAGAAGAAAGAAGATTTGGCCGAAAAAGTATTCCAGGCTGCAATGGCTGCTTTCAAACGTAAGACAGAGCACATGGCATATTTGGCAAATCCTGTTATCAAGCAAGTTTACGAAACTCAGGGTGATGTCTACAAGAATATATTGATTCCTATTACAGATGGTAAGAAGGTCTACAACATCACTTGTAGTCTTGAAGAAGCTTACAAGAGTGAATCTAAAGAAGTAGTTAAGTCTTTCGAAAAATCTATCTTGTTACATACCATCGACGAAGCATGGATGGAGAATCTTCGTTCTCTCGATGATTTGAAACATTCAGTTCAGAATGCAAGTTACGAGCAGAAAGATCCGTTGTTGATTTACAAGTTAGAGTCTGTCAATTTGTTCGATACGATGGTCAATAAGATTAACGATGAGACGATCTCTATCTTGATGCATGGTCAGATTCCAGTTCAAGATCCTTCTCAGTTGCAACAAGCCGATCCTAATGAAGTAATGAGACGTACTCATTATGAGACACACAAGGAAGATCTTTCTAATCCTGGTCAAGAAGAGGCTGCAAGTCATGATACTCGCGAGAACGTTGAACAGAAACATCAACCGATTGTTGCCGACAAGAAGATTGGTCGTAACGATCCTTGTCCTTGCGGTAGCGGTAAGAAGTATAAAAACTGTCATGGTAAAGGTTTATAATCCAAGCCGTGGATAAATAGAATAATGGAGCTCACTAAAAGGTGAGCTCTATTTTTTTATTTTCTATTCTCCTACGATATGTTTTGTTTCTTTCCTTTATTCATTTTTTAGAAAGATTTTTAATGCGTTTCATTAAAATGCTGTATCTTTACATTCACGATTAATTTGTATTGATGAAATGAATATGGACAATGATATTTTCAAATTGGACTCGGTGAAGAAATATAATGATTTCTATGGCATCGAAACCTTTAATCCGTTGATTAGCGTAGTCGATTTCTCGAAATGTTCAAACAAAAATGTGAAGTTACCTGCCCGTTTTTTGTATGGATTGTATGCTATCTTCCTTAAAGATGTGAAGTGTGGCGACATTCATTATGGGAAACAAATGTATGATTATCAAGAAGGTACGCTAGTGTTCTTCGCTCCTGGACAGCTTGTAAGTTTCGAATATAAAGAACCTCCTAAAGATGAAGACAAACCGCATCAATGCTATGGCTTGTTGTTTCATCGCGATTTGTTGTCAAGATTGCCTTTGGCACGTTCTATCGATTCATATTCTTTCTTTTCTTATCAATCCAACGAGGCATTGCATCTATCGCTTGATGAACGTCGTGTCATTATGGATTGTATCAAGAATATCAACGAAGAATTGCATAGTGAGCAAGATCCTCATAGCCGGCAACTTATAGTTTCCAATATTGAGCTGCTCCTTAATTATTGCGATCGCTTTTATGATAGACAGTTTTCTGTGCGCAAGAAGATTAACGATGATATTCTAGTCAAACTAGAGTATCTGCTGGATGATTATTTCCGTTCAGATAAAGTTAAAGAGCATGGTTTGCCTACTGTCAGCTATTTTGCAGATCAGCTTCATTTGTCACCCAATTACTTCGGAGATTTAGTCAAAAAGAATACGAGTGAGTCGCCTCAGAAATTCATTCAGAGCAAATTGCTTGAGGTAGCCAAAGAAAAAGTGCTTGATACAAGTAAGAGTCTTGTTCAAGTATCATACGAACTTGGTTTTGATTATTCACAACACTTCAGCCGTTGGTTCAAAAAATCATTGGGGTGTACGCCACGAGAATATCGCAAAGTCAATTGATTAGATTCTGTTTGGCTTCTAAATTCTGTAAGTCTCTTATGACTTATAGACTTTATAGACCAAATAAATACTATAAACACTATGGAAGATTTCACTAAACTTATAGCTGCACAGTTGCAACTTCCCGAAAAAGAAGTAGACCGTGCTATCGTTTTGCTCGAAGGTGGAGCGACAATACCGTTTATCAGTCGTTATCGCAAAGAAGCTACGGGCGGTATGGACGAAGTTACTGTTCAGAATATCAAAGATCTTAATGATAAGTTTCACGAATTGCAGCGCCGCAAGGAATATATTGTCAAGACCATTACCGAACAGGGAAAGATGACCGACGAGTTGCAGCGACGTCTCGAAGAAACTTGGGAAGAGAATATTATCGAAGATATCTATCTGCCCTACAAACCCAAACGTCGTACTCGTGCCGAGGTGGCTCGTCAGCACGGATTGGAACCACTTGCTGATTTATTGTGGAAACAACGTGAAAATAATGTTGCCGCTTTTGCCCGCCGTTATCTTACTGACGAGGTGAAATCGGTTGAGGAGGCTTTGCAAGGTGCTTGTGATATTATTGCCGAACGCATAAGCGAGGACGAAAATGCTCGAAACGCCATGCGCCGGCAGTTCGAGCGGACTGCTATACTCACCGCAAAGGTGGTGAAGGCAAAAGAAGACGAAGCCTATAAATTTCAAGATTATTTTGATTTTAGCGAGCCTTTACGTCGAGTGTCTTCTCATCGGCTACTAGCAGTGCGTAGGGGAGAAGACGAAGGTTTCTTGAAAGTGGATATCAGTCCAGATAATGAACAGACTATAGATCGTCTGACCCGAATGTTTGTCAGAGGCAACACGGAATGTTCTCAGTTTGTAGAAGATGCGCTTAATGATAGTTACAAGCGTTTACTGAAGCCTTCTATCGAAACGGAATTTGCATCCCAGAGCAAACGTAAGGCTGATGAAGAAGCTATCAGGGTATTTGTAGAAAACTTGAAACAACTTCTTATGGCTGCTCCTCTTGGGCAGAAACCTACAATGGGCATCGATCCCGGATTTCGTACTGGTTGCAAAGTCGTCTGTCTCGACAATCAAGGAAATCTTTTGCATCACGATGTGATATTTCCTCATCCTCCGGCACGTCATCCAGCACAGGCCATGGAGATTATTTCTGATTTAATCGAACAATATCATATAGAGGCCATTGCAATTGGTAACGGTACTGCTAGCAGAGAGACCCGGAGTTTTATCGAGAGTATTCCTTTCGAAAAGCCTATTCAGATATATGTGGTCAGCGAACAGGGGGCTTCTATCTATTCGGCCTCGAAAGTGGCTCGCGAAGAATTCCCAGACGAAGATGTTACCGTGCGTGGTGCTGTCTCTATAGCCCGTCGTCTGATGGACCCGCTTGCCGAACTTGTTAAGATAGATCCAAAATCTATCGGCGTAGGGCAATATCAACACGATGTAGATCAATCGCTACTCAAAGATTCTCTCGATCATACCATTGAATACTGTGTCAACTTGGTCGGTGTCAATCTAAATACCGCAAGTAGCTACTTGCTTACTTACGTATCTGGCTTGGGTCCTCAACTGGCTCACAACATCGTTGATTATCGTTCCCAAAATGGTGTGTTCACTTCTCGCAAGCAGTTGATGGATGTACCTCGGATGGGAGCAAAGGCTTTCGAACAGTGTGCAGGATTTCTTCGAGTATCGCATGCCAAGAATCCATTAGATGGTTCAGCTGTCCACCCCGAAAGTTATCATATCGTTGAGCAGATGGCCAAAGATGAAAATTGTTCTGTTTCCGATTTGATGGCAAATAAGGATCTGCGCAGTAAGATTGATGTGAAGAAATATATTACGGCCGAAGTAGGTTTGCCAACACTCAACGATATTATGAAAGAGCTTGCCAAACCGGGTTTGGATCCACGTGAGGCCATACATGAGTTTCATTTCGATGCGACAGTTCATGAGATAGAAGACCTTAAAACAGGTATGGAGTTGCCCGGCATTGTTACCAACATTACTGATTTTGGTGCTTTCGTTGATATAGGAATACACGAAAACGGATTGGTGCATCGTTCTCAACTTGCCGATCGCTATATTCAGAATCCACTTGATGTTGTTTCTGTGCATCAGCAAGTTTGGGTTAAAGTACTTGATGTAGATTTGCGCCGCAACCGCATTGCTTTAAGCATGAAAGGTGTCGACCAAAGGAAAACAAATTGATGTTGACTTGTTTTATTTTCCAACTTATTTAATAAATAAGTTTGTTACTTCATGAATACTTCTAAAAATCAAGCTTCAGTTTTAATAAATATAGCTTGTATTTATTAAAATAAAGGCTTAGTTTTAATAAATAAAGGCTTAGTTTTTAGAAGTGTTGATTATCAATTCATTTTCTCTTCAAAGTGATACAAAGTTTTCTTTTATAAGAAGCGTGTTTTATTAAGCCTTCTCAATTAGCTTTCATATCTTTTGATATAATAAAAAAAGAGCTGCCCAAATGGACAGCTCTTAATTTTTTCCTTGCAGAATAAATATTATTCAGCTTTAGGAGCTTCTTCAGCAGCAGGAGCAGCCTCTTCGGCTGGTGCAGCTTCTTCAGCAGCTTTTGCTTGGTCAGCTTTGATAGCTTCTGCAGCTTGTTCTTGTGCTTTAGCAGCTTCTTCAGCAGCCTTTGCAGCTTCTGCTTCTTTAGCAGCCTTTTCAGCAGCTTCTGCAGCTTTCTTCTCTGCCAAAACTTTAGCTTTAGCTTCGTTTACTTTCTGCTCTGCTTCGAACAACTTCTTAGCTTCTTCTTTCTTAGCTTCTTCTGCTTTCACTTTAACATCATTCAATCTGCTTTGTTTCTGTTGTTTCCAAGCATTGAATTTTGTCTCAACGTCAGCTTCAGCAAATGCACCTTTCTTTACACCGCCTAGGAGATGTTTTTTCATATAAACACCTTCGCGAGAAAGAATGTTACGAACTGTGTCGGTAGGTTGTGCACCTTTTAATACCCAGTCGAGTGCTTTGTCGAAATTCAAATCTACTGTAGCAGGATTCGTGTTAGGATTGTACGTTCCCAGCTTCTCAATAAATTTACCATCACGTGGTGCTCTACTGTCTGCAATTACGATTGAATAAAAAGCGTAACTTTTACGTCCGTTTCTTTGCAATCTGATTTTTGTTGCCATAAAATTTTAATTTTTAATGATTTGAATTATGCTACTATCTCGTAATAGCGGGTGCAAAGTTAGTTCTTTTTATCTTGATATTCAAAGGTTTTTCCAATTATTTTCCTTTACTTTGTGCTTAATATAATACATTATCGGTTATGATGAACGATTTGAATGAACTTACACTGACAGTGTGCGATATTTCTCGCCGAGTTGGTGCTTATCTCAGGGAGCAACGTGAACTTTTGACTATGGATAAAGTTGAGTCGAAACATAGTCACGACTACGTATCTTATGTTGATAAACAGTCTGAAAAGCAACTTGTGGCAGCCTTGGCGGCTTTGCCTATAGATGCAGGGTTTATTACTGAAGAAAAGACTGCTTCTTATCATCAAGAACAATATTGTTGGATAATCGACCCATTGGATGGCACCACAAACTTTATTCATCATTATGCTCCTTCGGCAATATCTATTGCGCTTCGTAAAGATGATGAGATTCTTCTTGGAGTAATTTATGAAATTTGTGCAGATGAATGCTTTTATTCTTGGAAGAATGGTGGCTCTTATATGAATGGTAATCAATTGTCGGTCAATAAAGCTGATGATATAGATCGAGCATTGCTCTGCTTGGAATTGCCATACGATTTTAATAGTTATGATGCTATGGCTCATCATCTTATCAAAACATTTTATGGTAAAGCCGGTGGTATACGGATGAATGGTTCGGCCGCTGCTGCTTTGGCATACGTTGCTGCGGGACGTTTGGATGGTTGGATAGAAAGATATATCGGTGCTTGGGATATATCGGCCGGTATTGTTATTATTAGAGAGGCAGGGGGCAGAGTGACCAACTTTCATGGTGATGACCGTTGTCTCGATTGCGATGATATTGTGGCTTCAAACACTGTTATTCATTCTGATTTGTTGAAAGCCATAAATGCTTAGGAGTATCTCTTTGGATATCTCAATAAGATAGCAATGGTGGCGCCAATGCCTATGGCAAATGGATAATACAGATTGCCAAGAATGGATATCGGAGAAAGATGGGAGAGGGAAGCGGCAAGCATGATTTGTGCACCGTAAGGTATAATGCCTTGGATAAAGCATGAATAGGTATCTAGTATGCTGGCCGTTTTTCTTTTATCCAAACCGTATCGTTCGGTTATGCCTTTGGCGATAGTTCCTACAGTAATAATAGCAATCGTATTGTTGGCAGTACACAGATTAGAAAGGCTCACTAATGCTGCAATGCTGAGTTCAGCACCTCTTTTACCTTTTATTTTTTGTGTAAGTTTCTGGGTGATGTATGTAATGCCACCGTTATAACTAATCAATTTGAGCATACCGCCGGCTAGAAGGGTGATAATAATTAGTTCGCCCATCTCCATAATACCGTCTTTTATTGATGCCAGACATCCAAATATAGTGAAACTTCCGGTGGCCACTCCGATTAATCCACTCAATGTAATACCTATAGTTAGTACGATGATAACATTCATACCGGCTATAGCGGTAGCAAGTACAACTATGTAGGGTATCACCTTAATCCACTCTACTGTCTGTACTTGTGGCATTGTCTGGATATTTAGTCCTTGAACAATATAAATAATGAATATGATAACAGCCATTGGCATGACAATCATCGAATTCACTTTAAACTTATCTCGCATATCGCACTCTTGAATCTTAGTGGCTGCTATTGTAGTATCCGAGATGAATGATAGATTATCTCCAAAGAAAGAACCTCCAACAACAACTCCAATGATGAGTCCGAGGTCGATACCTGTTTTTTGTGCCAGACCGATGGCTACAGGTGTGAGGGCTACAATAGTTCCAACGCTTGTGCCTATAGAAAGTGAAATGAAACAGGTAGCAAGAAATAATCCAGCGAGAAGCAGATGACTTGGCAGTATGGCTAGTGCTAGATTGACAGTGGCATCAATTGCTCCCATCTGCTTTGCGCATTGGGCAAAACCTCCTGCCAATATGAATATCCATATCATGAGCAGAATATTCTTATTGGATGCTCCCTCCGAAAAGAGCTCTAATCTCTTTTCAAATTTGATACCTTTGGTGATGATGACGGCGTATGCCGAAGAAACGAGAAATGCTACGACTATTGGTATTTTATAGAAGTCGCCAACTATAATTGATGTAACAAGATACAAGCACAGAAATACGATTAGTGGGCTTAGAGCCATTAAACCTGATATTCTGTGCTTGTTATTATTGATACTTTCTGTCATCCCTATCTTATACGAAAATCAATATAATGAGTTCGGCTATAAGGACTCGGAAGAACATAGTCAGAGGATATACTGTGGCATAGCCTACAGCAGGTGCGTCATTGGAAGTAGTACTGTTGGCATATGCAAGTGCTGGTGGATCGGTCATACTTCCCGATACCATACCGATGATGGTGAAATAGTTCACTTTGAATATCTTTCGTGCAATGGTTCCAATAATAATCAGAGGCAAGAAGGTGATAAGGAAGCCGTAGCCTACCCATGCCAAACCTCCTTGGTTGACAATAGTATCCAAGAAACCGTGACCGGCATTAATTCCTACACATGCCAAGAAAATTGATATACCCAACTCGCTAAGCAAGAAGTTGGCACTTTGCGTGGTATAGGTGATTAGTTTCCACTTATATCCGAATCGAGAAATTAATATGGCGATGATAAGTGGACCACCAGCCAATCCCAATTTGAATGGTTGTGATAATCCTGGGATAGCAATTGGAATACTTCCTAAAATTACACCAAGAGTGATACCGATGAATATTGTTACAAGGTTAGGTTGGTTGAGACGGCGCATCGAGTTGCCAAGTACATTCTCGACAGATGCTATGGTCGATTCCGTACCTACAACATTGACACGGTCACCAATCTGAAGAATCAAACCTGGAGCAGCTACAAGGTCGAGTCCCGAACGATTGACGCGGGTAACATTGATACCATACAACTTACGTAGCTGAAGTTCACCGAGACGTTTACCATTTATCTCTGGCTTGGTAATTAATATTCGGCGGTTGATAAACTTACTGTTAGAACGAACCCATTGAGTACGCTCCATCTGAATTTGTTTACCAATAAATGTTGTAACAGTCTCTACATCAGTAGAGTCGATGATTACAAATATTCTATCATGTTCGTTCAAAACTGTTCTTGGTTCGGCAATACCGAATTCTTCTGTAGAGCTGTTGTAATAACGAGATACTACAAAATGACGATGGCCTAAGAGGCTTGTTATCTGAACGATTGATTTTCCGAAAATGGCCGGATTCAATACTTCGAGTGATAATGGTGTAGCCGAATGTTCCATGTTTTGTGACTCGGCTGCAATATCTTCATTTTCCTTATTGAAGTTGACTTTGAAAATGTACTTGATGATAATCATAGAAAGAATGATACCTACAACACCAAGAGGATAGGCAACTGCATATCCCATTGCCATTGTATCAGCACTGGCTGCTTTTCCCATGTCTTTGAGTGCTTGTTGAGCGGCACCAAGACCAGGTGTGTTTGTTACAGCTCCCGACATGATACCAACCATAGTATTGACATCAATGCCAGTAACAAAATGTATTACCAATGTGATGATAGCGCCTAGCAATACGATGCTTATTGCAAGCATATTAAGTGTGACTCCTCCTTTCTTGAATGAAGAGAAGAAACCTGGACCTACCTGCATACCAATAGCGTATACAAATAGTATCAGACCAAAATCACGAAGAAAACTTACTGTTGCGGGATCCATAGATAAACCGCATTGTCCACAAATGATACCTACGAACAAGATAAAAGTGGAACCAAGTGATATTCCACAAATCTTTAACTTCCCTAATTGTATCCCGATCGCAATAATAATTGCTAGTAAAAAAATTGAATGGGAGATGCTCGGACCACTGCTCGCTCCAAATACTAAATCACGTAACCAATCCATGTGTCAAATTTAAAATTTCGCGTGCAAAGTTAATTAAAAAGGTTCGAATAAAAGTAGTATTCTCTAAATAATATTAGAATAATTGTAACTATTCGCTAGTTTTATGAAAAATGATTGTTGCGGCACCAATAGTTATGATAGCACCGTCGGTTATTTGTATTTTATCTCTGTCTCCAAGTATCTCATTCATCAAGAATGTTCCCGTAATACTTGGTGCATCTCTTAAAGTATGTATTATTTCTCCCTTCTTATTGATAGAAACATTAATAATACAATGTATGCGGTCGATACTTCTATCACGTGTCTCGATGGGGTGATTGATGACAGTGCCTTTATTTCTTCGACCAAAGACATTATCTCCGAGCTCTAATTTGAAATCTTGCTTGGCACCAAACTCATTGGCCAAAACCGTAACATACCCATAATCATTGGGCTGTTCTGTCGTTTCTTCAGGTGTATTGTCTTTTTTTGATTTCTTTACTATACGAATACTGAATTGCTTGTTGCAATTATCACAAACAAATACCAAAGTCTGGCCTTCGGTATAATTCGTTTCATCAAATGAAATGAATTCATCACATTTTGGACAACGTATCTTTTTCATAGATTCTTATTACATTTATTTATCAGAAGAACTTCTTTTCTTCATAATCCATGCGTTCTTATATGCAGATTTTTTAGATATTTTGTTTAATAACGATTGAGCTTGTTCGCTATCGTCACTCTCTGCTATTCTCACTCTAACCATTTTACCAGATATCAGAACTTTTGCATCACTATATCCGTCCTCCTTCAAGTCATTTGCTAAAATTGCAGCTTGTTTCTTTGTTATGCTACTTGCAACGATCAACTGATAACGTTTGTCTGTCTCTGTTGGTTGTGGCTCTGCTTTGCTCTCGGTTGTAGGAGTTGGTTTATTTAATTGAGTATTTTCTTTTGCAGGTTCTTTTTCTGTTTTTGCCAATGGCTTGTTGGCGATATCTGATGTTTCCTTTTTTGCAGTAGATGCTGCTTTATTATCCAACATTTTGCATAGAATAGAATTCTCTTTCAGATGCTGTACAATCTCGTTAGGAACAAGTTGTGCCTGATTGTCAGTGATATTTGTACTATTCTCAATTGGTGTTGAAAAAGCAAACATTAGAACTAGGATTGCAGCAACTGCTACTGCCGACCGAACAAACGTACGATTCAGACGAATGATATATGCTTTCGAATTATTATCATCATCATCTTCATCATATTCTGCTACATCATTAATATTATTTGTAATAGGCTCCGCAACTTTTACTTCATCACTGGTGCTTGTAACAGGAGTATCTTGAACAATTGGCGCAATTGGTATGATAACTTCCGAACTTAATTCTTTCAATTGGAGAGTGCTCAGTCCATATAAGTCTGGCGAAGTGAGCTTATTGTCGTAAGGCTTAAATTCGAATACACCATATATATTATAATGAAGTTCGCCAATGTTGTCGAAATTATATTTACCGTTTTCGTGAAGTACAGAGAGTAGTTCATCTATCTCACTGTCCATTCTTTTGTGGGCTTCGTTGAAATTGATGCCGTATAGATTCATATAAGATTCTGTAAGTACTCCGTCGTTAATCTTTAATTGAGAGTTGAACCCAATAGTGCGGTATGGGGGTATGATAGTCTGTTCTTTCTCTATATATTGCGCCGGAGCATAATGAGCCACGAATCCTCCAAGCCTGGGGATGATTACGCAATCATTTTCCAGTAAAAGCAGTTCTATATGTTTTGCTAAATGAATCATAATGCAAAGATAGTTTCTTTTTGTAAATGTCCAACTATCTGCCGTCGATTTATTATGAACAATTTGTGAACAACGGTTGATAATTATTGCTATTTCTTCTTGACCAAAATTGTTATCATATCTAAAAGCTTGATACTGTTGATAGTTTTAAATTGAAAACAATAATTGTTAGTTATATTCTTTGTATTGCAATCAACTTAAATTACCTTTGCACTGATAAAATACAATTATTATGGATTACGTTCAGACCGAAATAGATGGTGTATGGGTTATTCAACCCAAAGTTTTTAAAGATTCTCGTGGCTATTTTATGGAATGCTTTAAAAAGGAAGAATTTGAGAATCACGTTGGCAAAGTAGATTTTGTTCAAGATAACGAATCTAAATCAACTTTTGGCGTTCTTCGTGGCCTTCATTTTCAGAAAGGAGATTATTCTCAAGCTAAGTTGGTGCGTGTTATTTCTGGGAAAGTGCTTGATGTTGCTGTTGATTTACGAAGATCTTCATCTACATTTGGTAAATATGTGAGCGTTGAACTTTCTGATGAAAACAAACGTCAGTTCTTTATTCCTCGTGGATTTGCACATGGTTTTTTGGTGTTAAGTGAGGAAGCTATCTTCACTTATAAGGTCGACAATGTTTATGCTCCTCAAGCTGAAGCTTCTATCAGATATGACGATCCTCATATCGGTATCGACTGGCCAATTGCTCCACAAGATGTGAAACTGTCTGATAAAGATTTGAATAAAGCTGTTTCTTTTGATGATGCAGAAGTATTTGAATGAAAAACATTGAGCTTATAAGGTCTATGGGCTATATGCAAAAAAGAAGCATCCGAATTAACTCGGATGCTTCTTTTTTGTAGACTAATAACTTAGTCTGAGTTCGTTTCTTAATAACGACGGTTGTTGTAGTTATTACGTGGGGCATCAGTCTTAGGACGAGCCGCAGAAACTACGATTGCACGACCTTGTACTTCTTGTCCGTTCAGTTCTTCAATAGCTTTTTTGCCAGCTTCGTCATCTGCCATTTCGACGAATCCGTAACCTTTAGAACGACCAGTTTGACGGTCTTTAATAACTCTTGCTGAAGATACCTCTCCATAGGCAGTAAACAACTCACTTAACTCGGAATCACTAATGCTATAGTTTAATCCGGCAATAAAAATGTTCATTTAAACTAAAAATAAAAAATTAATAAAAAACTTTGTGTTTCAAGAAATCTAATGAACCGAGAAAAGTGACTTTCCATATTACTGCAAAGAGGAATATTCTCATTTTATCAGAACTCTTTGAACGTACAAATATACCTATATAAAATTGATTCGCGCCTTTTTTTTGAAATATTTTTAAAATACTTTCAAAAAAAGGCGCGAAATGTATGTTTTGGGATATTCTATCTTATATTCCCAATTCTCTTAACGATTTATTAATAGCCTCTCCTCTAATGTCTCTCTTCAAAATTAGACCTTCCGGACTGATCAAGATCAAGAAAGGAGTATGAGTGAATTGAAATCTTACAGGCGTAACGTTTCCTTTATCAAACAACTGTGTGAAATTGGAATTCAATTCTTTGAGTTTATTATTCCAATCGTTCTTGTCGCTATAGATGCAAATACCGACGACAGTTACCTTATCGCTATTTTGCTGTGCAATCTTTACAAGACGCTCGAATTCATTATTACTGAAATCACTCCATGTCATCCAGAAATTAAGGATTACATATTTTCCTCTCAGCGATGAAAGCTTTACGATCCTGCCATTCTGATCATACAATGAGAAGTCTGGAGAAATCTTTCCTTCTTTCGAATTGTATTCATAATCAGCATACTTAGTAATGAATCTTCCGTAATATTTATCGCGCATTGATGGATTGAATTTGTCAAGCCATGTCTTGCTATCAGTTGCTGTTTTGTGGGCGTTGTACTTGAATAACAGTGCCATCAGTGCATCGCTTTGAGGATTGGAAGGAATCATTTCTACAAACTTCTGAAATACATCTTTACGAATAGACATCATCTTCTTGTATGATGCCTGAATCATATCTGTTTTGGCTTTCGATTCTTCTTTCGAAATGCTATAAGCATTCACTTCATTGTCATAATTAATTTGGGCATTCATATAATTGCGAAGTTCAGAATTGGCTTCCTTCAATCTTTTAAATTCATTGATTGTGACAGATGGGTTGCATGATATGATATTCAGTTTGTTTTTTGTTATTTCAGCAGTAATGTTCACTTTGCTGTTGTCAATAAATAGATATGGAGTGGTTTCATATTTATCACCGCTCTTATCGATTGTTGGAACAGATAGTTTATACAGTTTGCCGTCACCAGGGCGAGTATTCAGCAAGAATGTGAACATATTGCCTTTGCCTTTAGTTCTTGCCAATACTTTGTCGTTTGTACCATCTAAAAGAAATACAGAATCGCTCTTTAATCCGATGATAATACCGTCTACTGTAACATTATATTTGGCTTTTGGAGTCTGAACATCTTCTACCTCTGTCGAACCCATAATCATCTTTGGAGATGTAGTGCGTTTGGCTGTTGTTGCCGTTTTAACCTTTGCAGTAGGCTTAACTTGTTGGGTTGACTTATTTTTGCTGACAGCACTTGTCGTTGCCTTTGTGGTTGATTTGACTTTTGTCTTTTGTGCCGATAAAGAGCTGAAAACTACAAGAGTAGCTATCAGAAATAATGAAATACTTTTTGCCATATCTAGAAAATTTATTGTTACAGCTTTTCTTTTATTTTTCAATGCAAAGTTAGCTAAAAAAACTCATTAATTTAAGACTTATTCGATAAATGTTCTTCAAATGTTATAATTTGTTGGACTTCTTGATTTGACATC
Organism: Bacteroidaceae bacterium; assembly: GCA_036846645.1. Taxonomy (GTDB): domain Bacteria; phylum Bacteroidota; class Bacteroidia; order Bacteroidales; family Bacteroidaceae; genus JAAYUD01. Next base: position 16,518 of record DAIUBN010000034.1, read on the forward strand.
TATTATTTTGATGGTATTATCAAATGATTTACCTTTGCACCATTATTATTAAGGTAGAGAGATGAAGAAATTAGTTATATTTGATTTGGATGGTACTATATTGAATACCATCGCCGATTTGGGAACGAGTACTAACTTTGCATTACATCAGTTGGGATATCCTACTCATGATATTCCTTCATATCGTTTCAGGGTAGGCAACGGCATCAATAAGTTATTCGAACGTGCTCTTCCAGATGGAGAGAAAACAGAAGAAAATGTACAGAGAGTGCGCAAGATATTTATCGAACATTATAATGTTCATTGTGCCGATGCCACTTCACCATATCCTGGTATCCCTCAGTTGCTTCATACTATTGTTCAGAAGAATCTTGCTATTGCTATTGCTTCTAACAAGTATCAGGAAGCTACCACAAAACTTATTCGTCATTTCTACAATGATATTCCTTTTATTGCTGTATTCGGACAACGTGATGGTATTGAACGTAAACCCAATCCTTCTGTGGTCTACGAGATCATGAAGGTTGCAGATGTCGAAGCCAAAGATGTTCTATATGTCGGCGATTCGGGCGTGGATATGCAAACTGCTCTCAATGCCGGAGTCACTGCTTGCGGTGTCACTTGGGGATTTCGTCCTAAAACAGAATTGGAGGCATTTAGCCCCCAATATATTGTAGATGAACCAAGTTCTATCCTTTCGCTTCTTGATACAGAAAACGCTTGATACTGCGCTTAGGCGTTTTCTCAAATTCTTCAGGATATATCTTGACTTTACTGATTTGGCTATAGTTTGGAAGTGTTGCATTGATTGTCACACGGTTATTTTCCATCATTTTTTCAATGCCGTCATTATCTAAACCATGAGCAAAGGCATCTTCATAATCAGGGAAGATAAGTGCTACAAGTTTAGAGTTTTGTTGTACAATAACACTTTCTGAAACGTATGGCATAGTGTTCAGCTTGTCTTCTATCTCTTCTGGATAGATGTTTTGTCCGTTAGAGCTCAATAACATGGTCTTACTACGACCTTTAAGATAAAGATTGCCACTGGTATCTATTAGCCCTAAATCGCCCGTATGGAGCCATCCTTGTTCGTCTATTACGGCTTTGGTAGCTTCTTCGTTCTTATAATAGCCAAGCATCACGTTGGTGCCTCGGCATACTACTTCACCCACTACATTATATGGGTCGGCAGACAGAATCTTCATTTCCATACGGTCTATGCAACGACCACAAGAGTATTTCGCGAAAGTATCCCAGGGAGAGTAGGTGATAAGTGGAGCACATTCTGTCATTCCATAACCTACCGTATAGGGGAAATTGATGGAGTGCAAAAAGCTTTCTACTTCTTGATTGAAAGGAGCACCACCAAGAATTATTTCGTAGAATCTACCGCCAAAGGCATTGACAATCTTTTCGCGGACTGCTGCTTTTATCTTATCATTGATGATAGGCACTTTAAGCAGAATCTTCATTTGTGGTGTCTGTAGTTTCGGTAGAATTGATTTCTTAATGATTTTTTCGATAATCAATGGTACGGCTACGATGAAATGTGGTTTGATTTCAGAGAATGCCTGAAATACAATCTTTGGTGTCGGCATTCTGGTTAGGAAGTATATATGACATCCGTTGCACATCTCATACAAAAATTCGTAGGCCATACCGTACATATGAGCCATAGGCAGCATAGATACAACGACATTACCACTTTGTAGTGGAAGATGGTCGATAGCAAACTGTACATTAGACCATATAGCTCTGAAAGGTATCATTACACCTTTCGAATAACTTGTTGTACCCGATGTATAGTTGATTAATGCCAGTTCGTCTGGGCTATCTTGATAATACGAGATATGTTCTATTCTGAAATTCTTAGGATATTTCTTTCCGAAGAGTTCGTTAAGGTGTTCACGAGCGTAATCCAGTTTCGGATTCTTTGATTGGATGATAGAAAAGTCATTCACCAAGATAATGCCTTCCAACAGTGGCATTGCCGATTCATTGAGATTCTCCCACACCATGTCGCCTACAAATAGTATTTTGGCTTCAGAGTGGTTGACAATGGCATGCACATTATCTGCCTTGAATTCGTGCAGAATAGGTACAGCAACTGCACCATACGTCAGTATACTTAGAAAAGCAACACCCCAATGAGATGAGTTACGTCCGCAGAGTGCAATCTTATCACCCTTTTGAATTCCACACTCTTCAAAAATAATATGAATCTTTTCTATTTTGCGTGCCAGATCCTTATATTGGAGTGTGGCACCTTTATAATCAGTCAGAGCATCTAGATCCCAATGTTCTTTTATACTCTTCTCTAATAGACTATTGAAACTGGTTGTTGAGTCGTTCATGATATTTCACATTCACTTTAATTAAAAAACTCTTGAGTAAGTCTTGTTTGCAGACTTCTTCTTTTTATCGCTGCAAAGATAGTGCATGACAACTTTATCTGCAAGTATTTTATGATATTTAATTGTCTATCTAACTATCGTGTATCTCTATCGCTATTGGATTTAGCTATTGATAGAAAACAAAAAAGACAGCTACATATAATGTAACTGCCTATTGTTCAACTTGTGATCCGGATGCGATTCGAACGCATGACCCACAGCTTAGAAGGCTGTTGCTCTATCCAGCTGAGCTACCGGACCTCCG
>DAIUBN010000035.1:0-19130 GCA_036846645.1 Bacteroidaceae bacterium
ATCGGTCTTATCCTGGGCTTTTTGATATGTATAAGTGGCACGAGTAAGGAAACCAACTTTTCTAATCTTCCAATCGGCCTGAGCTGAGACATCAATACCATGAATCTTTACGAGACCGAGGTTCATCATCGTCCAACGGAATTGATTGGATGTAGGCATCGCCACAATCTTATTCTTCACCTCATTATAATATCCGTCCACTTGAAATTCTATTTTTCTCAGCACGGCGTCTTTAAAATCTTTTGCAAACGTCAGTCCCACATCATATTGATTAGTAAACTCGGGCTTAAGGTCTTTATTACCGATAAAAGTATAATAAAGGTCGTTGAGGGTAGGCATTCTGAACACTCGCTTATAAAACGCCCGAAGATTGAAATCGATTTTTGCAAAAGGACGATAGGACAGCACCACAGTAGGAGTGAATTCGTTCTTATCACCTGCCGACGTTCCACTTTTTCTAGTTTTCTCGTGAACAAAAGTATAGAGCAGACTTGCCTGCATCTTTATTTTTTCGAATTGAATAGACGTTGCAACAGAGGCTAGGGCAGAATATCTATTCGGATAAACGAAATCAATTAAATCGGCATTCAGTTTGTTCCACTGAAAGTCTGTAGATAGCGAACTACTCCACCAATGATTGATATTGAATAAATGGGCCGCCGACACATAGGCTTCTTGTTGCCGATATTTATTATCGATATACATGGTGCTCACATCGAGCCGAGGGTCGGAACGGTAGTGTAAATAGTTATATCCATACTTGGCATTGAGCAGCAAACCATATACTTCACCAAAGCCTTTACGAAGCGAGCCTTGAACAAACATGTCACTATCCCACTGACGATCTTGATGCGAGAACTTACCGGGTTCTTCTCTTACCGAAGCTCCCGGATATCCTCTACCCGAATTATAGAAATATAGTTTGGCTTTCCACTCCCCATCTTGTAGTTTACCAAAGGCAGCACCTTCTATTCTCACCGCCCTCACATCTCCATTTCGTCTCACTTCCGTCGTATCATATCCATTTTTCTTAGCATAGCTGAATTTATATCGGCCCGAAGTGTACATAAATTCAGAAGAAAGAGAAGTACTCACCTTGCTACTTATCTTGTGTTCCCAAAGTAACGAAGGATTGTAGGTATCGAAAGAGCCGAGCTTCATACCTATATTAATATGGTTAGTACGCCGATCGTCGAAAGAAGGAACTCGGGTCTGCATATAAATGGCGCTTGCCGAAGCAAAATCTTTTGCCGGTTGGAAGATGGCGCTTTTCTGACCATTGTAAAGAGATACCGCTTCCATGTTGTCGAGCGAGAATCGTCCTAAGTCGATTACACCATTTTGAGCGTTTCCCAGCTCTATGCCATCATAGAATACTCCGACATGATTGCTGCCCAGACTTCTCACATTCACTGTCTTCAATCCGCCTATACCACCATAATCTTTGATTTGTACTCCAGAAAAATAGCGCAAAGCATCAGCAACAGAATGAACGCTGAGACGCTGAAGTTGTTCGCCCGAAAGGAGTTGAATAGGAATAATCTCTTTTGGAATGCGGTTGGATGTCACTGTCACATTGCGCAGATGATGTATCGTATCGGTCCAACTGACAGCAGACTTATTCTGTGCCCCCGACGAAAGAGATACCAAGAGACATACAACTAATGATACAACCGACCAATAACTCGGAAATGTCGTTTTCTTCTTACACATTTACTTTCAAATCTTAGTTAAAACAACACAATCAGATTTGACAGCAAACGAAGCACTATACTCTTTAAAAAAGAGTATTAACGACGTCAGAATGGGGAAGAAGAAATGCCTTCATCCGATTTCAGTCCGTAAACCCGCAGACTGCAAAATCTGATCAATAAAGGCAGGTCTTCTGACTTATTCCAATCCGGCGCCTTCCCAACATAAATGTCAGTGGCAAAAGATAGCCGAACAAGTTGTACTTCGAATGAAGCAGGAACTTACAGCAGCGGGAACTGTTGCCGATTTCCACGGCATTCCCTTTTAATTCTATCTTGTGAAAACAAGATACGAAACCTTATCGGTGGCAAATTTAAGGAACTTTATTCATATATCCTCATTTTCTATTCACTTTCTTCTTCGATTCCGCTCTTTGGCAAGGTTTTCTTGGGTGTTATTCCGAGTCCACGCAATTTTTCGGCTTTGCCAATTAGATTTCCTTTCCCCGTAGAAAGTTGCCCCATGGCATCTTTGTAAGACTGTTGGGCTCTATCAAGCGAATCGCCAATCTTAGAGAAGTTTTCGGTGAAACCGACGAGTTTATTATAAAGTTCCGAACCGACTTTCACTATTTCCTGAATATTCTTTTCCTGAGCATCCCGACGCCAGAGGTCGAGTGCCAGCCTTAGAGCAGTAATCAGATTGGTCTGATTCATCAGCACGACCTTCTTCTGATAAGCATAGTCCCATAAGTTCGAATCGGCACGGAGAGCAGTGTAGTAGGCCGACTCATTAGGAATAAACATCATCACAAACTCCGGCGACATATCATCATACTTCGAATAATCTTTTGCACTAAGTTCGTCGATGTGTTTCTTTACCGAACTGAGATGCTCTTTCAACTTCTGCTTTTCCGTTTCTTTATCTTCAGCATTGACATAATCTGAGAAAGCAGTCAACGAAACTTTAGAATCGATGATTATTTTCCGATTACCAGGATACACCACTACCATATCGGGACGCATTGATTGCTCCGATTCTGATTTAATCAACTCACCGTTCTCATCGCGCAAGGTATTCTGCGGAAAATACTGTTCTCCTTCTTTCAATCCCGACTTCTGAAGAATGTCGGCAAGAATCATCTCGCCCCAATCGCCTTGGGTTTTCGATTCCCCCTTCAAAGCATTGGCAAGATTGTTGGCATCTACACTGATTTTCTGATTTTCTTGAATCAACTTATTGATTTCTTGCTGCAAGGAGAAGCGCTCTTTAGCCTCATCGCCATAACACTTCTCCACTTTATCGCGAAAGTCTTTGATACGTTCGTTGAGAGGGTCGAGCAATACTTTAAGACTGCTGGCACTCATTTCTTTGAATTCGGCCGAATTGGTTTTCAATATCTGAGTAGCCATATTTTCAAATTGCAAGGTCAGTTGTTTCTGTTGTTCCACCCTACTCTTCTCCTGCTCCATCTTTATCTCGCTGACTCGCTTTTCAAAGCTTTGTTGCTCTTGTTCCCTCATTTCTTCGGCATGGCGAACTTGCAGTTCCATGTTCGACTTCATCACTGCCACTTGTCTTGAAGCATAAAGATAACCGAGTATACCTCCCACAACTATTCCTATTATTAAATAAAGCATATCCATATTATTGCTATTTTTACTGCGAAGTTATAAAATTACAGTTCATATATGGTAATTAGACTAAAAAATTAACTAAAAGAAAGTAATTGTTTACGATATGATTAGGTTAACTACAAAGAGAGTTGTAATTTTGCGGCGTAATTAATGAACAACGCATATCATGAAGAAGCTAATCACTGCAGTTGAAATGGAAAGTATGCCCCACCTGTCGCACCACGACACGATGCTGATGCTTGGTTCATGCTTCATCGACAACATCGGCGAAAAGCTTAATGATAGCGGATTCAATGTAGATATCAATCCTTTCGGTACGCTGTACAATCCCTTGTCTATCGGCGAAGCCATCAAACAGATTATTAATGAAAGAGTTTATTCAGAACAAGATTTGTTTGAATATCAAGGACTATGGCATAGCGAGATGCACCACAGTTCGTTTTCATCGGCCAATAGAGAAGAGGTACTACACCATATTAATAATAGCATAGCAAGTGCCCACGAGATATGGGATAAGGCAACAGTCCTTATTCTGACTTTGGGCTCGGCATTCGTCTATTATAATAAGGAAGGACAAGTGGTAGGCAATTGTCACAAACTGCCCGAATCGGAATTCAATCGTCGTCGGCTCACAACCGAAGAGATTATCGATTATTGCAAAACACTCATCACTGATGTGCTGCAAAAGAAACCCGATATCAAGATTATTTTCACAGTGAGTCCCATACGTCATCTTCGTGATGGGTTGCATGAGAACCAACTGAGCAAGTCGACACTATTGCTTGCTACTGATAAACTAAAAGAATTATATCCACAAAATATATTCTACTTCCCTGCTTACGAGCTGATGATGGACGAACTGCGTGACTATCGTTTCTATGCCGACGATATGACGCATCCCTCTTCTTTGGCAGTAGAGTATATTTGGGAAAAACTATCGGACGCCTGCTTCGATAAAGGAACAACGATGCTGGCAGAAGAGTGTGAAAAGATATATAAGGCCATTCGACATCGCCCGTTACATCCTGACGACAAGGCCTATAAAGAGTTTTTAGGTCAATTAACGTTAAAGATAAATCGACTTAAAGAAAAATACCCTTACTTAGAGTTCAAAATAAATTAAATATGCCGTATTCAATAGATTTTATTGCAGAAAAGATCGGTGCTATCCGCAAAGGGAACTTCCCCGCCAACATCGACTGGTTATTGACTGATAGCCGTTCTCTTTGTTTTCCTGAAGAGACATTGTTCTTTGCGCTTTCATCTAAACGTAGCAAAGGTTCGGACTATATACCCGACCTTTATCAACGTGGCGTTCGCAACTTTGTAGTTTCAGAGAAAGACGAAGAATGGAAGAAGACCCAAGCTTTATTGGGTGATGAGAACTATAAGGAAACTAATTTTCTTATCGTCTCTGACGTTCTCAAAGCACTTCAGACACTTGCCGAACTGCATCGCAAACAATTTCAAATACCTATTGTGGGTATTACCGGCAGCAACGGAAAGACGATTGTCAAAGAGTGGCTTCACCAACTGATAAGTCCCGACCGCATTGTCTGCCGTTCACCACGAAGCTACAACTCACAAATAGGTGTTCCTCTATCTGTTTGGCAAATGGATAAAGAAACTCAGATAGGTATCTTCGAAGCAGGCATATCACAACCGGGAGAGATGAGAGCTCTACAAAATATCATCAAACCTACTATCGGTATTCTCACCAACATCGGTGGAGCTCATCAAGAGAACTTCTTCTCGCTACAAGAGAAATGCATGGAGAAATTGTCACTCTTCAAAGATTGCGACGTTATTATCTATAACGGTGACGATGAACTGATAACCACTTGTGTTCAGAAGTCGATGTTTACAGCTCGTGAGATAGCTTGGAGCCGCAAAGATGCCGAGCGCCCTCTCTTCATCAACGGAATCAAGAAGAAAGACAACTGTACCGTCATCACCTACCGCTATATCGGTATGGAGAACTCGTTCACCATTCCTTTTATAGATAATGCATCGATAGAAAATTCTCTCAACTGCTTGGCAGTATGTCTGTATCTGATGATATCTCCCGAAGAAATAACAGAACGAATGGCACGACTAGAACCGGTAGCCATGCGCCTCGAAGTGAAAGAAGGAAAGAATGGTTGTATGCTCATCAACGATAGCTACAATTCTGATTTGGCTTCTATCGACATAGCTCTCGACTTTATGTCTCGCCGTTCTGAAGCAACCGACAAGAAGCGTACACTTATCATTTCTGATATATTAGAAACCGGTCAGACACCAAAAACGCTCTATCGCAGAGTATCTCAATTGGTTCAAAGTCGCGGGGTTGATAAGATTATCGGAGTTGGACCCGAGATCTCTTCATGTGCCGGAGAATTTGATATCGAGAAATACTTCTTCAACACTTCCGAAGAGTTGCTTAATTCGCGCTGCTTTGATAAGTTGAGAAACGAAATCATATTAATTAAAGGCAGCCGCCGTTTCAATTTCGACCAAGTGAGCGATGCACTGGAATTGAAAGTTCACGAAACTATTCTCGAAGTGAATCTTGCCAACATGGTAGCCAACTTGAACCGCTATCGCAACATGCTCAAGCCAGAAACAAAAATGGTTTGTATGATAAAGGCATCAGGTTATGGTGCTGGTTCGAAAGAAATAGCGAAAACCCTGCAAGAACATCATGTAGACTATCTGGCTGTTGCCGTTGCCGACGAAGGAGCCGAACTACGCAAAGCTGATATCACAGCATCCATTATTATTATGGATCCCGAACTGACAGCCTTCAAAACGATGTTCGACTACAAACTAGAGCCCGAGGTTTACAATTTCTATATGCTCGAAGCATTGATTAAAGCTGCCGAGAAAGAAGGAATCTCTCACTTCCCGATACATATTAAGTTTGATACCGGTATGCATCGTTTGGGCTTCGAGGAGAAAGATCTCGACCAGCTCATCAAAATACTGAAATCTCAGAATGCCGTCATTCCTCGCTCAGTATTCTCACATTTTGTAGGAAGCGATTCGTCGCTACTGGATGATTTCACCCATCAACAGATAGAACTTTATACTCGAATGAGCACCAAACTGCAAGAAGCATTCCCTCACAAGATACTTCGTCATCTGTGCAACACCGCCGGTATAGAGCGTTTTCCGCAGGCACAATTCGACATGGTTCGTCTCGGATTAGGTCTATATGGCATCAACCCGATAGACAACTCTATTATTAATAATGTGAGCACGTTGAAGACTACCATTCTTCAGATTCGGGAAGTTTCGGAAGAAGATACAGTAGGTTATAGCAGAAAGGGACATCTGAAACGTCCTTCTCGCATTGCCGCCATTCCTATTGGATATGCCGATGGACTAAATCGTCATTTGGGCAACGGACACGCCTATTGCATCGTCAATGGAAAGAAGGCCCCATACGTTGGAAATATCTGCATGGATGTCTGTATGATAGATGTTACCGATATCGACTGTAAAGAAGGCGATAAAGCCGAAATATTCGGAGACCACCTGCCTATCACGGTATTGAGTGACATATTGGATACCATTCCTTACGAAGTGCTCACCGGCATTTCCAAACGAGTAAAGAGAGTATATTATCAAGAATAATTCATAGAGCTCCTGCATTTGCAGAAACTCTAAAAAACAAAAAACTATGACCCATTTATTATTATTTATGCCAAGCGGCTCAGAGTGGATATATATTCTGCTCATTGTTCTCCTCGTTTTCGGTGGAAAGAAGATTCCCGAACTGGCGAGAGGTCTAGGCAAAGGTGTGAAAAACTTCAAAGAGGGTATCAACGAAGCCAAAGACGAACTGAACAAGGCTAAAGATGAAGTAGACACCGCTACAAAAGACGACGCTCCCAAAGAGGAGAAGGCCGAAGAGAAAAAATAAACCGATAACAAAATTAACCGGTTAGCATTGTGAGCGATAAAGAAATGACCTTTTGGGATCATTTAGACGCACTGCGAGCAGTAATCATTCGAGTCTTGGTCGTTTGGTTTATTCTTGCAGTGGTCTATTTCTGTATCATGCCGTCTATATTCGACAGTGTGATACTCGGGGCGTGTCATAACGACTTCATTACTTACAAATGGTTTCGCCTGTTGGGCAAGGCCATCGGTTCCACCGATAGCTTCTTCACCGGCACCTTCAATCTCAAGCTCATCAATATCAATCTTGCCACCCCATTCTTTGTGCAGATTTCCACTTCGTTCTGGCTGTCGGTTATCACCGCCATGCCCTATCTTTTCATCGAACTTTGGGGATTCATCAAACCGGCGCTTTATAAGAATGAACGGCGAGGTGTACAAAAAGCATTCCTTACGGGCAGCATCATGTTTTATTTGGGTATGGCGGTCAGCTATTTTATGGTATACCCACTCACCGTACGTTTTCTTTCTACCTATAATATCAGCAAAGATATCACCACAATGCTGTCGCTCGATTCTTATATCGACAACATGATGATGCTGACACTCTGCATGGGCGTTGCTTTCGAACTGCCACTGATTACGTGGATTCTTTCTCTGTTCGGCCTCATCGATCGCAAATTTCTCCGTAAATATCGTCGGCATGCACTCGTTATCATCGTCGTGGCTGCCGCAATTATTACCCCAACCGGCGACCCTTTCACACTAACGATAGTAGCGCTTCCGCTTTATCTGCTCTACGAAATGAGTATTCTGATGATTAAGCCTAAAAAAGAGACAGAAGAAGATAGCTCTTTACAATAGATGCTTCAAAAAAAATTGTCAAGACGTTTCACTTGAAACATCAGCACCTTTTCTCTGAAACATAAAGACGTTTCATTGGAAACGTCCTTATCATTTATTGCGTAAGATAGTGTGGAAATGACCTTGTTACTTCTCGATATAATCTTCTCGCTTATATTTTGAAATAAAATCTTCAATAATGTCCTGTCCTTTTCGAGTAGAGACCCCTCTAAAGAAAGTGAACATGACAAATTCGTAAACATCAAAGAAAGAGAAACGGTTGTCAACGCCCTCGTGAAGCAAGGAATCTATTTGTTGATGAAGTATTTCAGTAAATATTTCAAAATTGATATCCGAACGGAATATACCTTGGTCTATACCTTGACGGAAAAAAGAGACAGACGCATTTAAATCCTCATGATTTCTACGGTCTATGACTGCAGCAGCCTTTGGGTATTGTTTGATGTCCTGGAAAAACTTTAAATTAGTAGAATGAAGTTTCTTCAAGCTATAAGCATATACCAGCAGTATAACTTCAAGAACATTAGATGAGTTCTTTACGATATCTTCAGCTTCTTTTCTCTTTTGAATATGATGATACTCCATACACTCCAAAAGCAAAGTTTCTTTATCCTTGAATAATTCATAGATCGTACGTTTCGACATAGAAAGAGATGCAGCGATTTCGTCCATCTTCACGTCCTTTATGCCACGCATATGAAACATTGCCGATGCACACTTAATCACCCTATTCTTGGCTTGTTCTACCTGTTCGTTTGTACCTTTGACTCTCATTACTTGCCTAATATCTAATACCTTATTATTATATATCGCACAAAGTTAATTATAAAACTACTCTTCGAAATCAAGTTTCCGTTTAAATTTTGATAATTTAATCATTTTTGAATATTAATGAAAGGATAATCCACCCTTATTGAAATTAAAAAAAGCTTAACTTCTACTTTTCGATTAAACCTTTTATTCTTTTACTCGTCTTATTTTCAAAAGAAATTAAAAAGCATCAGATGAAAAGAATAATCTTCGCCGCAATAATCCTGATGATGGGATTTGCGTCGACCTCCGCACAAAACAAAATTGTTACGGTCTCAGGCAAAGTGATTGACCAAAGCGACAAGTCATCGGTAGTACAAGCCGGTATTCAACTTCTACATCTACCGGATAGTGCTTATGTAGCAGGTAGTGTGAGCAAAAGCAACGGAACTTTCTCTCTTCCCAAGGTCAAAGAAGGTTCGTACGTTCTGAAAGTTACTTACGTAGGCTATAAGACAAAGAAAATAGCGATGAAACTTTCTGCTTCCCGTCCCGACTATAATGTCGGAATTATCAGCCTATCTCCCGACGCAGTGCTATTAAAAGAGGCAGTAGTCGTGGGACAAGCTCCTCCAGCTACTGTAAAAGGTGATACCATAGAATATTCGGCATCGGCATATCGTGTTGCAGAGGGTGCAATGCTCGAAGATCTCGTAAAGAAGATTCCTGGAGTAGAAGTTTCATCTGCAGGCAAACTGACTCATAATGGTAAGGAAATAAAAAAGATATTGGTTGACGGAAAGGAATTTTTCTCGGATGACCCTGCTGTGGCTATGAAAAATCTGCCCGCCAATATGATTGATAAAGTGAAGGCTTACGATAAAAAGAGCGATAATGCCCGATACACCGGCATTGAAGATGGAGATGACGAGTCGGTACTCGACCTTTCGGTAAAGCAAGGCATGAAGAAGGGATTCATAGGCAACCTTATTGCAGGTGCCGGGAACAAATCAAGATATGAAGCTCAAGCCATGTTGAGCAAATTTAAAGATGACTCGAGCAAGACTTTGATTGCATCTGCCAATAATACCAATAGCCAGGGCTTTTCTGAATTCGGAGATTCGGGAGCAGGACGCGACGGTGGCAGTGGCTCTGGTGTAACAGCATCCAAACAGGTTGGTTTCAATATTGGCTCGGAATCAACAAAACTCAGAGTAGAAGGTAATATATCTTACGGCCATACCAACAACGATGCCAAGATGACTTCAAGTTCCGAAACTTTCCTTGGTCAATCGTCAACTTATGGTCAGAGCGAGAGCAACTCGATAAGAAAGAGAGACGATGCCCGTATCGACATGCACTTAATTTGGAAGCCGGATACTCTGACAAATATCGTGTTTATGCCGACAGCAAGTTATTCGAAAACACATAGCTTCAGTAATTCCACATCTTCTACATCTTCTTTAAGCGACTTCTCCTCTCTTATCAATAGCAAGACTGCCAAAGGACAGAGCAGTAATGACAACCTTTCTCTTAGCGGACGTTTCATGATGTTCAGAAAGCTGAGTAATAATGGTAGAAACTTTATGATAGGAGCCAACATCGGATATAGCAATACCGATGCAGACAATGATTCTTATTCGAGCACCATTTTCCATCAACTGAGTGATAGTACAAGCATACTGAACCGATATACCGATAAGAACAACGATAGTCAGAATTGGGGAGTTTCGGCATCTTATACCGAACCGATTTTCAAGAAACACTATCTACAAATACGTTATGACTATTCTCACAACAAACAGAACAGCCATTCATATGTCTATGATAATCCCAACGAATATTTAGACCACAATAATATGGGCAACTTCGTGGACAGTATCAGTTCTAAGCTTACCAATTATTATGATTCACATACTATCGGACTCTCCTTGCGTGGAGTCTACACCAAGATGATGTATGGAGTAGGTCTCAGCCTGATTCCGCAGACATCAAAGAGTGTCACCGAGATACCTACTTCAACTACCAATAAAGAGCTGAAACAAAATGTACTGAACTATGCACCTAACCTGATGTTCCGCTTTATGTTCAACAAGCAACATTTCTTGTTCTTCCGTTATGACGGACGAAGCAGTGCCCCGAATATTCAGTATCTGCAAGAGATTATTGATATCACCGACCCATTAAATAAAAGATATGGTGATCCGAATCTTAAACCATCATTCACCAATCGTTTCAGATTGTTCTATAACCACTATTATACCGGTTCGCAACTCAGCATCAACGCTAACGCCTTCTACAATAACACCATCAACTCGGTAGCTAGCAAGATGACATACGATACAACAACCGGCGGCAGAGTATCTAGAATGACTAATGTGAACGGTAATTGGAATGCCAGTGGATATTTCTCTTTGAATACTCCATTAAAGAATAAGAAGTTTACGGTATCATCAAACACAGGAGCCAACTTCAGCAATGCAGTAAGTTATACCACTGTCAATACAAGTTCGGATGCTGTATTGAGTAACACCCGTAACTTGGTGTTGAACCAACGCCTCTCCGGTAGCTTCCGTTCTGATGTATTCGATTTCACATTAAATGGCGGAGTAGCGTACAACCTGACAAAGAACGATAAGCAAAGCAATAGCAACCGTGAGACTTTCGATTATACGACAGGTTTCAATAGCGATTTGAATCTGCCGTGGAATGTACAGATCTCTACAGATTTGAATTGTACATTTAAAAAAGGATATTCTTCAGGACTTAATAAGAACGTATATATCTGGAATGCCCAATTATCAAAGACTCTGTTGAGCAATAACGCAACAATACGTTTTAAAATATATGATATACTTCGCCAACAGAATAATCTGACACGTAGCATCAGCGAAACAATGATGAGCGATACAGAATACAACACACTGGGTAGCTACTTCATGGTACACTTTGTGTACCGTATCAATACTTTGGGCGGTAAGAGTATGAGACGCCAAGGTGGTCCACGCGGTGGATTCGGTGGACATGGAGGATTCGGTGGCGGTCCTGGTGGAGGATTCGGTCACCCGATGTAATGTTTCGGCTTGTAGTACAATTTATTCCCTTTGAAATTGGTTATTAAAAATTTAAATGCGTATTTTTGCTTTTTCTAATCATTAATTAAAAAAAGACAAGGATACGCATTTATTATGGAATGGAGTCAAATTCTTGGCATTGCTTGGAAAGTGTTATTCGACATTCTCTACTTCGGTTCGATTATCGGTACCATACTAATCATAGTACTCGATAACCGTAATCCGGTTCATACCATTGCCTGGGTACTCATTCTATTATTTCTTCCCGTCGTCGGTTTGATTCTATATTTCTTCTTTGGGCGAAATGTTCGACGAGAACATATCATCAACAAAAAGAGCTATAACAAGCTGATTAGTCTTCCTATTTCTGAATATATGGCTCAAGAGCCTTTGCTGAATACACCCGAATATGACCGGCTCATCGATTTTTATCGTAAGACAGAACAATCTTTTCCACTTGGAGGAAATCAGATCCAAGTATTTGTAGAAGGTTATAGCATGTTGCAATCGCTCATTAAAGAATTGATGAACGCCCGTCACCATATCCACATGGAATATTATGTCTTCGAAGACGATCCCGTGGGACGATTGGTAAAAGATGTCTTAATAGATCGTGCCAAAGCTGGTGTTGAGGTAAGACTGATCTATGACGATGTGGGTTGTTGGAAAGTAAAGAACCGTTTCTTCGAAGAGATGCAGCAAGCCGGCATCGAGGTTAGAGGATTCTTGAAAGTACGTTTCCCCTTACTGACCAGTAGAGTGAATTACCGCAATCACCGTAAGATAGTAGTAATAGATGGACGTATTGGCTATATCGGCGGAATGAATATTGCACTTCGTTATCTGAGAGGCATCATGGGAGGAATTTGGCGAGATACACATATATCAATACAGGGTAAAGCTGTTCATGCGCTTCAAGCAAGCTTCTTGCTCGACTGGTATTTCGTAGACCGTAAGTTGATATCTGATTCAAGGTATTTCGGACCAATTGAAATATGCGGTTCGTCGATGATGCAGATAGTTTCAAGTTCGCCTATAGGTCCATGGAAAGAGATTATGCTCGGATTAACGAAAGCTATTCTTTGCTCCAAAAGATATTTCTACATTCAAACGCCCTATTTCCTTCCAACAGAAACAATTCTGACAGCATTGCAGACCGCCGCACTTGCTGGAGTAGATATCAGACTTATGCTTCCAGCCAAAAATGACAGTTGGTTATCGCAGCTAGCCTGTTCATCATACTTGAAATATATATTGGAAGCGGGAGTGAAAGTATTCTTATACAAAAAAGGATTTCTACACTCTAAACTTATGGTATCAGATGATATGTTGTCTACTGTTGGTTCGACAAATGTCGATTTCAGAAGTTTCGAGCACAACTTCGAGGTCAATGCCTTTATATACGACAAAGACACTGCACTCCAAATGAAAGAGATATTCCTTACCGACCAACATTCGTGCAAGCAAGTAGTGCTCAACATTTGGGAGAAGCGTCCTTGGTATAATAAAGTGGCAGAATCTATCACAAGATTATTGGCTCCATTACTTTAATGGAACAAAGTGAAAACAAACCGCAATAATACAGATTATTTAAAGAAAGAGAAATTCACACTACCATATTCTCTATGTTCGAAGAAATGGGGATGAGATTCGAAGCTATGATCTTTGCCATGCTCTAAGATGAATAGTCCATCGGGATTCAATAGCTGACGTTCGAAAATAAGGTCAGGCAATTGAGGTATCTCTCTTAAAGCGTATGGAGGATCGGCAAAGATAATATCGTAAGTTTCGCGACATGCTTTGATAAACTGAAAGACATCTCCTCTAATTGGAAGACAACATTCGGTCTTCACTTCCTTCATCACGGCACAGATAAAAGCATGATGCATCCTATCTCTCTCTACACTGACAACATGAGTGCAGCCTCTCGATAAGAGTTCCAGGCTTATACTCCCCGTTCCAGAAAACAGATCGAGAGCAGACATATCATCGAAATCGATGTAATTGCTTAAGACATTAAACAGATTCTCTTTTGCGAAGTCGGTAGTAGGCCGAGCCTTGAACGACCGTGGTACTTCGAAATGACGATGCTTATATATTCCGCTGATGACTCTCATTTCAATAGATGATTAATTTCTTCTTCCTCTTCGGCAGAAAGGGTAATACGATGACGAATATATTTTCCGATTGTTTCGAGCAATTGAGACCGATCGGAAGCATGTCCCAAAAAGCAGATTTCATCATTATTCTGATCAAGACCGATCTGAACCCAGGCATACATAATATAATAGAGCCGGTCGGACGTTTCTCGACAAGCATAAGAATTGGCTATCAGGAGCTTGCCATGATTAAAACCGATAACATCGACAAAATCCGATGAAAGATTAACATACATCTTATTATTGCCTCCTTGCTGACTCTTTTCAGCAAATGAAGAAATCAGCGGTGAAACATGCGATACAACACTGACATTAGGGAATTGGGCAGAAAGAAGATGATAAGCATTGGTATCGATACCATAAACTATCAATATTCCCGTACCCTGTATGGCATTATAAAGAATTGTTTCATTATCGCGTCTTCCAATATTCTGATAATAGTACAATTCGGGCTGCTTTTCATCGAACAACTCAATAGGGACAGTGATGTACCGCCTGCTCTCCAACCTGACAATCAACTTCTGATAATCGCAGAGTTCCTCGTTCTCCTTGAAGAAACTGCGCAGATTGGCTGTCAGCGACAGAGAGACATCTGTCTTCCACACATCGGAATCGGATACGACCTGCTTTGATTCGTCGTATACAGCATATTTAAAACTGTCCGTACCCAGACTTATTGACAATATGTTTTGGCTTTCTTCGTTCAAAGTATTAATGATGTCTTATGTTTATTGTTTATTATTTGATTCCCAATTACCGGCGAGTCCATTCGGCTTTTCCAAGTCTCCGATGCGCAAACCGGGGTATCTGCTTTTACTGATCTGAAAACCTTCCAGCTCATTGATCTTTTCTCTATCCAAGCCCAGCAGATAAACATTATAAGGAGTCTGAATCTGTAACAAATGAATCTTGACTTCCTTGCTCACATCTGTCGTTTTCGATGTAATTTCAAAGGTCACCCCTCTTCCATAAGGCACATACTTTATAGAATCTATATTGAAATGATGTGGATAAAGAGAATCTGCAAGGTCTACCCACGTTGTATCAATAGTATTCTTTGCCATATTCTTAGTAACCCTCGGCAATCTAGCAGATTTAGCAAACGCAATAAGTTCCGTCCACGAACTACAATATTGCCCTTCATGCTTTTTGCTATACTCCAACTGTGTATTACGTAATAAGATAAGGCTGCTCTCAACAACTTTATCACGCATTTCTTTGGCCTTATTGAAACGGACTGTTACCATAATCGTAGTAAAACAGAAATAAACGATTCCCGCTATTACTATACCTAATATGAAATTGAATATCGATTTCACTTTGTTGACACTTCTAAATGACAAAGATAGAAGATTTTGACGGATAAATAAAATAAAAGAAGGTACAAAAAATGATATTTTATAGTATTTGTATGATAAAAGGGCTGTACATCATCGTTTTAGTATGGGGTTTCTAAAGAAGATGAAAATAAACCATTTATTTTATTTACCTTTGAAGAGCCATTGAATAACAAATAGTAGAATAGAAAACAAGAAGAATGGATACAAGTCTAACCTCATATATATCACAACAAATAAGACTTAACTTTCCCCATCAGCCAACGGAAGAGCAGTCTGAAGCAATCGAAAAGCTATCGGCCTATCTAGTATCAAAAGATGGAGAAGCATTATTCGTGCTTAGAGGTTATGCCGGTACAGGAAAGACATTATTGGTAAGTGCACTGGTAAAAGCAATGCAGAAGTTTCAGCGGCGAACTGTTCTTCTAGCACCGACCGGACGGGCAGCCAAAGTATTTTCATCATACTCCAAACACCCGGCTTTCACCATACATAAATATATTTATAGGCAAAAGACATTCTCTTCGGAGATAGAAAACTTCTCTCTCAACGTCAATCTCACTAAAGATACCATATTCATTGTCGACGAAGCATCAATGATATCGAACAGTGGCTTATCTGGTCACATCTTCGGCTCGGGAAGGCTACTCGACGACTTGATGCAATTTGTATATTCTGGGAATGGATGCAAATTGATGCTTGTCGGTGATACCGCACAGCTACCGCCTGTTGGAGAAGATGAAAGTCCGGCATTATCAACTACAGAACTTCAAGGTTACGGCATGCATCTCATCGAACAAAATCTTTCGCAGGTTGTGCGCCAGGAACAAGAATCAGGTATCTTACGGAATGCCTCTGCCATTAGGAAAGCTATCCAACAAGAAAGATACGACATATTGCCCAAAATAAAATTTTCGGGTTATACCGATATCATACGATTATCTGGCGAAGACCTGATTTCCACTCTTTCTTCATGCTACGACCATGACGGATTGGACGAGACTGTCGTTATCTGCCGTTCCAACAAAAGAGCCAATATATATAATAATGGTATTAGAGCCCAGATTCTATACCGAGAAGAAGAACTAGAGAGCGGAGACGTTCTGATGATAGCGAAAAACAATTATTTCTGGACAGAGCAATGTAAGGAGATGGATTTCATTGCTAATGGAGAGAATGCTATTGTTCGGAGAGTAAGGCATTCCAGAGAACTTTATGGATTTCATTTCGTAGATGTCACGCTTACATTTCCCGATTATCAAGATTTAGAAATTGAATCCACTTTATTGCTCGACACACTCCACACCGAAGCCCCTGCCCTATCTGCCGAAGAGAACGACCGTTTATTTACGACCATTCTAGAAGACTATGCCGACATTTCACTCAAAAGAGACAGGATGAAGAAGATGAAAGCAGATCCTTATTACAACGCCCTTCAAGTGAAATACGCTTATGCTATCACTTGCCACAAAGCACAAGGTGGACAATGGAAAAATGTTTTTCTAGACCAAGCCTATATTTCGCCGGATTACATCACTCCAGATTATTTCAGATGGCTATATACTGCATTCACAAGAGCAACAGGTACATTGTATCTTGTCAATTATCCCGAAAATAATATAGAATAGGCATGCCATTCTTTAAATAAAAGACGTGGTATAGTGCATAGGATGATAAAAACAATTGAATTTGCTTTTTATTGTCTTTGGTTTACATTATCTTTGCCTCAAAGCTAAGTTAACATATTAATAAGGTATGGCATGATGACAGATAATCATAGTATTAATATCAACGGATCGTTGTTTGGTCTTTCTACCCCTTTAGTAATGGGTATTCTGAACGTTACTCCTGATTCTTTCTATGCAGAGAGTCGCAAATTCGACGAAGATGAGATAGGGAAGCGTGTACGACAGATTGTGAGCGAAGGAGCTTCGATAATAGATATCGGTGCCTATTCTTCTCGTCCTAATGCAGTTGATGTACCTATTGAAGAAGAGATGAGCCGTCTACGCAAAGGATTGGAAATCATCAACAGACTGGCTCCCAACATTGCCGTGTCGGTAGATACATTCAGAGCCGACGTAGCTTCGATGTGTGTTGAAGAAT
Organism: Bacteroidaceae bacterium; assembly: GCA_036846645.1. Lineage (GTDB taxonomy): Bacteria > Bacteroidota > Bacteroidia > Bacteroidales > Bacteroidaceae > JAAYUD01. Next base: position 17,505 of record DAIUBN010000035.1, read on the forward strand.
ACGGTGTAGCCATGATTAATGATATATCGGGTGGCGAACTTGATAAAGATATGTTCAAAAGAGTGGCCAAACTTCATGTACCATACATTCTGATGCACATGAAAGGCACTCCTCAGACCATGCAGAAAGAGCCTCATTACGAAGACTTGATGCGCGAAATTCTATTTTACTTCTCTGTACGCACTCAACAATTAAAAGAGCTGGGCGTAAAAGATATCATTATAGATCCCGGATTTGGGTTTGCCAAGACGTTAGAACACAACTATGAACTGATGGGACATTTGGAGGACTTTAAAGTCTTCAATATGCCTATTCTTGTTGGCATATCTAGAAAATCCATGATTTACAAACTTCTAGGCTGCACTCCCGAAGAAGCTCTTAATGGGACAACTGCACTCAACACTGTAGCGCTAATGAAAGGAGCCGATATTCTCAGGGTTCATGATGTACGCCAGGCTGTAGAGACTATCAAGATAGTAGAAAAGATAAAGAAATGTATTAACCATTAATATTTCAATTCTGTGTTTCTCACATTTGGCATAAAAGACCTTATCGACATTCTATTAGTGGCCGTTCTCTTATATTACTCTTACAAAGTAATGCGGTCATCTGGTTCTATCAATATCTTTGTCGGCATATTGGTATTTGTGGTCATTTGGCTTTTAGTGACTCAAGTGCTCGAGATGCGACTGCTTGGCACAATACTCGACAAGCTAGTCAGCGTTGGTGTATTGGTACTTATTATCTTATTCCAAGAGGAGATTCGTCATTTCTTACTGCTCATCGGCTCTCACCAACATGTGAAATCATTGATGAGACTATTTACCGGATTTAAGAAAGAAGCTGCCAGCCACGATGATATCATGCCAATCGTACTAGCTTGCATGAACATGTCGAAGCAGAAAGTAGGTGCTTTAATCGTCATGGAGCGTAACTTTCCTCTGACAGATATTGTGAGAACCGGTGAAGAGATTGACGCAAAAATCAACCAACGTCTTATAGAAAACATATTCTTTAAGAATAGTCCACTACATGACGGTGCCATGATTATCAGCAAGAAGCGGATAAAAGCTGCAGGATGCATACTTCCCGTATCACACAATTTGGATATTCCAAAAGAGCTTGGTCTACGTCACAGAGCCGCACTGGGCATATCACAAGAATCGGATGCCCAAGCGATTATCGTATCAGAAGAAACCGGAGCCATTTCGATAGCCTATCAAGGACACTACTTCTTACGCCTCAACGCCGAAGAGTTAGAGCGGCGTCTTACATCTATCGACTGATGTTCAATCCATCATCAAACTCATAAACGGATGAAGTCCTTTGAATAAGAATTGCGACAATTCGGTCATATTAAAATGGAACAACTTACCCGGCAATTTTTCTTTGGTCACCATGCATTTTCCTTTATACAGATAATAGTAATTATTGTTAGACGACAAGAATTCATCATTCAATTCTATATTCATTATCAAATTAGGATGATGGGCAGCATATAGCTGAATAGCTTTCGGTGCATTTATCACTCTAATCATACCGTGACGAACTGATTCTCCATTATCTGTTGCAGGACTAATTAACTCCACCTTAGTCTGAGGATTCATTTCTCTAACAGCCTGAATA
>DAIUBN010000036.1:0-18935 GCA_036846645.1 Bacteroidaceae bacterium
TAGTCATTTCTCTCTTTATATAAAATATGTAAACTAATTATAGGCAAAAAGTTTTCGAAATTACACTATTTATATATCACTATGAAATTAATATTATTAAAATAATATAATTGATAAATGGATGCGGTAGTATTGAAATAGGTTATGATAATAGAAAAGTATAATCTACAGATTCCGCTTATTCTATTTTATGAGAATTTTTACCGAATCTGCATTTGCTTTTTTTGCTGTTCCAATTGCAATAATAAATCATATTGCATTGGTCTTCACGAATAATGAGTTTACAACTTTCCTTATAAATCCTACCTCCGGTAACATTTTCCAATTGGTCGTCTGTCAGCTCAACTCTTGCGTCACTATCAGTTTTCATATTCGTTGTATTTTGTTTGGTTCACAAATATATAATAGTTTTCTGATATATCAATAATATATCGATTTACAAATCGATTTACAAATCGAATAAAAAACGTATGTCTGATGTATTATTTATGATAAATTCGGGCTGAAAGACGTATTTTCAAAATGTAAATCGATTTGTAAATCACTAAATTCTTGCCTACAACAAAAATTATCTTATATTTGTTGCAAGAATAAGAGAGGAAATGAACTTTCCATACTTAGACTTAATAAATTTATTCACACTATCAATACTTAGTGTCATGGGAACAGATAAAGATTTAAACAGCAGAACGCTTTCTGATGAGGAACTCCGGAAAGTAAGTGGTGGCCAAACTGATGGTCAGAAATGTCGTGAAGCCCGAAACGAAAAAGAATGTGACGACCTTATGGGACAAGGTTGCTTTTGGTCGCAAACGAGCAAGGATAGTGGCTTCTGCTTCTTTAAAGGCTAATTTCACCCCTCCAGCAAACAAAAAGTTTCTTGTTTTTCTTCATCAAAGAACGAATTACTTCTTTGATGAGGAAATTATGTTTTGTCATCTTACTCTATTAAATTTCTATTGAAAGGACATATTTCTAATGAATACAAAATATCTTTCTATTTTCTTCTTATTCGCCATCATCTTCTTGGCTTGTTCCTCAAGTTCGAACAATAGTACTACAGACAAACCGACCTCGACTTCTTTATCAAAGGCTGAAGCTGCTTTAAAAGTAATTGAGCTGACTTCAGAGTGGAAAGCAACAACAAAGACGCGTCTGGCTAATGTTTATAAGAACAAAGTTGCTACAGACAATGGCATGAGTATGCCTTTATGGTGGACTACATACGGTGTTAAGCCAGCTGGTGGCTATAGCCTTTATATTTCTCTTCATGGTGGCGGAGAGACAACTGCTAGCGGGAACGATGCTCAATGGGATAATCAAAAACACCTCTACACTCCATCCAACTGCGTTTATCTTACTCCACGTGCCCCAATGAATACTTGGGATATGTGGTTTCATAAAGGTCTGGATGCACTTTACGAGCAAACTATCCAGATGGCAGAAGCTTACTTAGATGTCAATCCCAACAAAGTTTACATCATGGGCTATTCTGCCGGTGGTGATGGTGTATGGCGCGAAGCTCCTCGTATGGCCGATAGCTGGGCTGCTGCATCAATGATGGCAGGCCATCCGGGTGACGTATCGCTGATTAATCTTCGCAACACGCCCTTTATGATTTGGTGTGGCGCTTTGGATTCAGCCTACGATAGAAATACTAGATGTCAGGAGAGAGGAGAAGAGATGGACTCGTTGCAGCGTGAGGATCCAGAAGGTTATATTCATAAGACCACTATTGTGGCAAACAAAGCCCATTGGATGGATCGTGTAGATACCACAGCTGTCTCTTGGATGGCACAATATACTCGCAATCCTTATCCCAAAAAGGTGGTGTGGCAGCAAGAAGAAGTATTGCGCAATTATTTTTATTGGCTCTCTGCTCCGCAGAATGAACTGAAGCGAGGCAAAACTGTTCGTGCTCAGATTTCCGGTAATACTATTCAACTCACTCATTGTGATTATTCGTCGCTCACTATATTACTCAATGACGAATTGGTCGATCTAGATAGTCCGGTCATTGTAACATATAATGGAAAAGAAATCTTTAATGGTAAACTGAATCGGACAGAAGATAATATGAAGCAGAGTCTATCACAGCGCAACGATCCCAGCTATATATTCTCGGCTGTCGTTAAAGTAACTCTTTAGCCAGCAGTATTTTTCATTCCTTTGTCTCAGAATTTATATTCGCAATCGTTTCAGAAATAAATGACAGTTGTCTGTCTAGCATTGAAGCAAGGTGCATCTCGTATCCAGCCTTACGGGCTTCTATCACTGGGCGGCTATACAGATAATATACTTCCATCGGGCGTCCGAAGTCGTAGTCAAGTTTCATACTAGGCGAATAGGGTGTCATTTGTTTTGTTGCTTTAATCATGGCATCGGCAAACGATTCTCCGATAGGTTCTTCCGTACCTATATTATTAGCAGCTCTTATCACTTCTACCATGATATCTTTGACGAGTGATTCAGTCTGTTCATTGGCAAGCAGTTTATCCGTTGTTGTATTCAGCACCACTGTAAGTCCATTGAAAGGAATATTCCAAACCGCCTTCTTCCATCTTGCGGTATTGTATTTGCCTGTAGCACATTCTACGCCGGCTTTATTGAAATCAGATATCACCTGAGCCATCAGAGCTTCATCATCGCAAGAATATGGCGCAATGGTCAGTTTGCCAAAGTCTTGATGCGAGATTACTCCTTTTTCGAATCTGCCTGAACAGATAAATGCCAGTCCGGCAGCAATGTGTAGTTTCGGAAAACAGTTTTGCAGATCTTCTTCAAGTCCTATACCATTTTGAATAAGTACCACCAAAGTTTGTTGATGTAGAAGAGGAGGCAGCATATCTCGCAGTAGATAATTATTGGTCGACTTGAGGCAAACCAACACAACGTCGCATTGAGGCATATCTTTCGTATTATGATATACCGCCAGATCCGACAAATGAAAGCTTCCGTTCACCGAGTCAATCTGAAGTCCATTTGCTTTGACATATTCATAATCATTATGGAAAAGGAAGTGCACATCATCTCCTGCTTTTGCCAATTTTGCACCATAATATCCACCAATTGCTCCTGTACCAATAATACCGTATTTCAATGACATTATGCTCTATTTTATTTTGTATTTGTAATAATATGACTGCAAAAATCATTATTTTGCAGTCGTTATCAAAATCAGAGGTAGATATTTTAGTAATAATTAAAACAAAGGTAAGGAAAACAGAAAGTTTGAATCTATTTAAGCCTTACTACCTTTCATCAACCAATGATGTTTCAGCCAGTCACGAACAGGCAGATCGTAGAGTTTCAAACAAGCATAAGCTATTCCAATGGCAAGGAAGAAGATACCAACTGCTACACAGATATGAGTTCCTAAAGGGAGGTCCTTGTGATGACTTGCCCAAGCTACCTGCATATATATCAATGGATAGTGAGTGATGTAAAGCGGATAAGAAATCTCTCCGAAGAACTTGCATACTTTGACCGACCGTCCCGTAACGCTACTCCCTGCTCCCATCGAGACAATTAGAGGGAACATCAAAAGGATGCAGAATGCATCATAAGCACCATTAATCCATGCTGTATCGCCAGTACCAAAATGCGGAGCAACAAGAAGAGCCGCAACTAAAAGCGAACACCACCAGAAACCTGCTTTTACTTTTATTAATTTGTTGATACGAGACAAAAGTAATCCTGCAAAAAATGGATAAAGCAATCGTGAAATACCGATACAGAGCTGATCGGGAGTAGTACTCCATCCTCCAATCACTGTATATATAGCATAAGAGCGAGTCGAGAAGAGTCCGAAAACATCGAGATTGAGAGCCAAATTAAGTGTTAGGAAAGCAGAGAAAGCTACGAATATACCCAGCATCGTCTTAGAAAAATGACGAATAAACAAAGCATATAGTATATTGGCCAAATATTCCCACATCAGCGACCATGTAGGCCCGTTGAGCGCATTGGTTTCTCCCCAACCACGTATGTCCCATTTGGATAGTGCCGGAAGCATTGTAAATCCAAGCAACATCATCAACAACATCAACCACCAAGGAGTATGACTTATCAATGGGAAAGCATCACATTCACCGAGATAGAACAATAAGGCACCGATCAGAGTACCCATGATAACCATCGGATGTAGTCTCACCAACCGTCGTTTAAAGAAATCTTTAAGTGACATTCTATCCCATCGGTCGTCGTAGGCATAGCCGATAACGAATCCCGAGAGCACAAAGAAGAAGTCGACAGCCAAATAGCCATGATTCAATATCTGATAGGCAGGACCTTTAGAATAAGTTTCGAACAAATGGAAAGCAACCACAATGATAGACGCTACACCACGTAGGCCATCAAGAATCTCATAACGTTGTTTTGAAGCTAAGTATACAGATTTCATGTTTAAGTTTTTAAGCGTAGCAAAAATAGTCTATAAATCAATATACCAATTGAAGTATAATGACCAATTATTGTCTGATATTTGCGAAAATGAAAATAAAAGTTCTGTATTTAGTAGTTTCTTATTGAAAATGAAACAAGTTTTCATCCTCCATCAAGGGAGAAAGATGTCCATAAAGGGCTTCGTAAGCACAGTAGCTATTCCTAGATTTGGAATAATAAGATAAAGCATAGGAATAGAGTCTTTCGACGACTCCTACGACTCTAACCAACACTTATCTTCAGTGGAAGGAGTTAAGGCACAAGACATTAAGCCTGACGAAAGAAAAATTGGTATATTAAGAAGTATATCAAGTAGCTGATTAACAGCATAATAATACTTGGCGATAGCCGCTCGCACTGCGCCACAGCAAGTACTAATATGTTTATAATGTGGAAGTTATGCTACTTCAGCATATACCATCTTGTGATCGCCTCCGGTGCAACATATTGATAATCAACAGCGATAGGCTGAAGATAAGACATGATGAAAGTCGCTGGAGTAGTATAAGACTCATAAGCCTAATAAGCTTTTATACCCTATAAGCCATATAGAAAATCGTCTTGAAGAAAATACTAAAACGTCTTGACGTTTCATCAGAAACTCCTTCATGTTTCTTCTGAATCGTCCTTAAGATTTTATTGAATTGTCTTGATGAATTTATCGGCAGTTGGCGAGACTTCAATCGTCACCCGTCGAGACTTGGAGAGGAAGCCGATGAGGCTTGCTTCATCACCCTCCGAGACTTGGTGTGTGGGTTGATGAAACTTGATGCTGCGCCCTTCGAGACTTGTCTATTTCTTTAATATTGAATACAAATAATCTTCCCGTATGCCCCGATTTATGACCTATGATAACGAAAAAAGCCGCTACAAATACTTGTAACGGCTTTTGAGGTACTCGGAGTGGGACTTGAACCCACACAGCTGCAATAGCCAAGGGATTTTAAGTCCCTCGTGTCTACCGATTCCACCATCCGAGCATCATTTCAAAGAAGAAAGAGCGGAAAACGGGACTCGGACCCGCGACCCCGACCTTGGCAAGGTCGTGCTCTACCAACTGAGCTACTTCCGCGATTAAGCGGTGCAAAGATAAGTCCTTTTTTGAAATCTGCAAAATTATATCTGCGTTTTCTTTATCTTTGCACTGCTTTTTATTTTAATATGCTTTCTATACTTTCGAGTTCTTCTTGATCGAAAGATAGATTGTTAAGGGCTTTGATATTGTCTCCCAGCTGTTTGACAGAACTACAGCCTGCAATAACACTAGTGACTCTTTCATCATGCAATACCCAAGCTAGAGCCATTTCGGCAAGTGTCTGCCCTCTGTCTTCTGCCAGTTTATTGAGCTTGGTAGCTTTTTCTACTGTTTCGGGCGTAACGGCACTGCGTTGCAAAAATCCTGTAGGACGTGCTGCTCGAGAACCTTCGGGAATGCCGTGGAGATATTTGTTAGTGAGCAAACCTTGTGCCAATGGAGAGAAGGCGATGAAGCCCGAACCATAGCGATGGGCGATATCGAGATTACCCTGCTCTACCTTTCTATCGAACATGTTGTAGCGATATTGGCTGATGAGACAATGCACGCCATGACTGGTGAGGTAGTTGTAGGCTTCAACTTGCTTGTCGACAGGATATTTTGATATACCTATATATAATGCTTTGCCTTGATGAACGATATCGACAAGAGCCTGCATCGTTTCTTCGACAGGAGTGACGCCATCATAGCGGTGGGAATAGAAGATATCGAAATAATCGAGGCCGGTACGCTTGAGGCTTTGGTCGATGCTAGCCATAAGATTCTTGCGTGAAGAACCATTACCATAGGGACCTTGCCACATCTCATGACCCGCTTTAGACGAGATGATCAGTTCGTCGCGGTGGGCACTGAAATAAGTTTTGAAGATTCGTCCGAAATTAATTTCGGCACTCCCTGGAGGTGGACCGTAATTGTTGGCTAAGTCAAAATGAGTGATGCCGTTGTCGAATGCATAGAACAACATCTCTTTGGCTGTATCTTGGCTGTCGACGTCGCCAAAATTGTGCCATAGCCCAAGAGAAATACGTGGAAGTACTAATCCTGTATTTCCACAATAGCTATAAGGCATTCGGCCGTCATAGCGATTATCGTCGAAATTGTATTCCATTGCTATATATAAGAATAATTAGATATTCTGTAATAAACTTTGTTCTGCTTGTTCTACTCTCTCGAAGTGGAAGCTACCAAATGTTTCTTCCATCAGTTCGGTGATTTTGTCGTTGCAGAGGTTACCAATACTGCCTTCGTGAGTGTGATGGATATTTTTATCGGGGACAAATTGACCTGCTTCGATTTCCAATCCTACTTTTTTGTAAGCATCACGGAAAGGTACGCCTTGGAGTACAAGACGGTTGACCTCTTCAACGCTGAACATTGGATCGTAGCGGCTGTCATCGAGGATATGGTCGTTGACCTTTATCTCCTTAATAATATAGGTGCACATCTCAATACAGTCTGAAAGTTCCTTAAATGCAGGTAGGTAGACTTCTTTCATAATCTGAAGGTCGCGGAAGTATCCGCAAGGTAGATTGTTGGAAATCATCATAATCTGCTGTGGCAAAGACTGTATCTTGTTGCATTTGGCACGAGTGAGTTCGAATACGTCGGGGTTCTTCTTGTGAGGCATGATGCTTGAACCTGTAGTGCATTCGTCGGGTAGTTTCACAAAACCGAAGTTCTGGCAGTTGAACAGGCAGGCATCGTAGGCCAGTTTGGCAATGGTTCCTGCAATAGATGCCATGGCAAACGAGACATTGCGCTCGAGTTTGCCTCTTCCCATTTGTGCATAGACTACATTGTAGTTCATCGAATCGAATCCCAACAATTCAGTAGTCATAGTACGGTTGAGTGGAAATGAAGAACCATATCCTGCTGCCGAGCCAAGCGGATTTCGGTTGCAGATGCGATAGGCTGCCTGTAGAAAAGTCATATCATCGGCAAGACTTTCGGCGTAAGCGCCAAACCAAAGTCCGAAGGAGGAAGGCATAGCTACTTGTAAGTGAGTATAGCCTGGCATCAACACATCTTTGAAGCGGTTGCTCTGCATGATGAGTTCATCGAAAAGTTCGTGAACATCAGTTGCAAGAGATCTAATCTTATCGCGAGTGAAGAGTTTTAAGTCTAGTAATACCTGGTCGTTGCGAGAACGGCCGCTATGAATTTTTTTGCCTACATCTCCGAGTCGGCGGGTGAGGATAAGTTCAACTTGAGAGTGAACATCTTCGACACCTTCTTCGATAACAAACTGACCTTCTTCTGCATCTTTGTAAATGGCTTTAAGCTCCGGCAGCAGCTGATGAAGCTCTTCGGAAGTAAGCAATCCTATACTTTGGAGCATAGTGATATGCGCCATTGAGCCAATCACATCGTATTTGGCTAAAAGTAGGTCGAGTTCTCTGTCACGACCAATTGTAAAGGTTTCGATAGCTTTATCGACCTGAACAGATTTTTCCCAAAGTTTTAATGCCATTATATATTAATAAGGTATAGCCGCCAATACTTCGACCATCTTCTCCAAACCTTCTTTGACGGGTTTGGAAACAATACTCTTCATGAACATATTGACTTCCAATCCTGCTGTAATTCGTATTTTACATTCGCCTTCGCCATCGGGCACAATCTGAATCCACAGATTGAAAGCAATAGGAGAGTTGGTAGAAGCAAATTTGATGCATTTGCATGGTGTGCGTTCTACCACTTCCAATTGTATATCTCCCATACCAGGAGCACTGAAGCTCACATGGTCATTGTCGAAGTTGAAGTTTTGAATTTTGTCGGCAGGCAACTTGTCTTTCATTGCCTCGAGATTGTTGAGGTCGGACAATTTAGCATAGACCTTTTCTTGTGGATATGCTATATGTCTGATCGGGCTTTCAAAATTTGTCATATATTAATCTTCTGGATTCCAGTTAGCAGGATCTTTTCTCCATTTGTTGAGAGTAGGAATTTCATCTTCCGAAATGTATTCTGTGCGAAGAGCTACGTCGATGACAGCTTCATAGTTGGTAAGTGTGAGAAGCTGGACATGAGCATCTTTGAATGCTTTCTCTGCCTCCGGAAAATCGTAAGTGTAGGATGCTACCATACCGATAACATCGCAACCATTGCGACGAATTGCTTCTACAGCTTTTAAGCTGCTCTTACCTGTTGATACCAAATCTTCGATAACAACGACTTTCATGCCCGGACGTAATTCGCCTTCGATAAGGTTCTCTAATCCATGATCTTTGGGAGTAGAACGAACGTAAACAAAAGGTAGATTCAGTTCGTCGGCAACCAAAGCGCCCTGAGGGATAGCACCAGTTGCAACGCCGGCAATAGCATCTACGTTGCTAAAGTGCTCTAGAATGATACGGGTGAGTTCTGTCTTAACAAAACTCCTGAGAGATGGATAAGATAATGTTTTCCTATTATCGCAATAGAATGGTGATTTCCACCCTGATGCCCATGTGAATGGATTTGAAGGTTGTAGCTTGATAGCTTTTATCTTCAACAGTTTCTCTGCAAATAGTCTCTCTAAATTTTTCATAATCTATTGAACTTAATAAGCCACAAATTTAGAAAAAATGCATTGAAATAAGAAAGGAAACTTTGTTTTTTTAACCTATTCGTAACAATTAATGTTCTAAATCTTCAAAATCGATACTATATCGTCCATTTCGTAGCCTCTACTAAGGGCGAATCTGATAAGTTTTCCATTTATTTCGTAGTCATTCCCTGCTTTAACACTTTTTCGCTTAGCATTGAGTAGCAAAGATAGATTTTCGAGGTATTCTTTCATGTTGATTTCTTCGAATGCGGCGTCTATCAGACTGCTGTCGATGTATTTTGCTTTGAGTGCCATCCGTATTTTGATTTTCCCCCATTTGTCGAAACGGTATTTGTCGCGGACAAAAGCATGGGCATAGCGGGATTCATTAATGAATCCTTCTTCAAGAAGACGAGAAATGATGCGTTCTATCATATCGTTGTCGGCACCTCTCTTTTTCAATTTGTCAGAAATGTCGCAGATGCAGTGTTCTGCCGAAGAGCAAAGCATAGCGGCTTTATTAAGCAATTCTTCTTCTGAATAGTGTTTGTTCATCTTTGAGCTGTTATTATTCTGTCTTTACCAAACTGGTCTTGAAACAATCGGATGTGATGGAATTGTAGATCGGATAACAATCCTTTCATCTCTTTGCCAAAGCGTTGGTTGATTTCGAAATATAGTCTGCCTCTTTCTTTGAGAGCGTGAATGGAGAACTCTGCAATGTGCCGATAATATAGTAAAGGGTCGTTGTCCGAGACAAACAAGGCCATGGAAGGTTCGTAATCCAATACTTCTCGTTGCATCTCGCATTTATCACTTTCGGTGACGTAAGGTGGATTGCTTACGATAATATCGAAACGGTTGCTTATTGTATCGTCAACTTGCAGAATGTCTCTTTGTTCGAATTGGACATTGGTCTTTTGAACTTCGTTATTACTGCGTGCTATACTTAATGCCTCTTCAGAAATATCCCAAGCTGTAACGTCAGAGTTGGGTATCATCTTGTTTAGTGCTATCGCTATGCAGCCGCTACCGGTGCCGATATCAAGTATTGCTGGTTTCGCTACAGTCTCCTCGACGATGAGTTGTACCAATTCTTCGGTCTCCGGACGAGGAATCAGCACACCAGGAGAAGTGTTCAGTCTCAGTCCGCAAAAGTTGGTGCTACCTATTATATATTGTATAGGCTCATGTTTGAGAAGACGAGAAATAATGTCCTGCAGTTTTTGTGCTTTATCTGCTGATAAATCCGTATATTTGCCAGCGTGAAGATCGACGGTGCTGATGCCGAGCAGGTCGTTGCTTATCATTGCAGCGATGCTTTTAATTTCAGCCATCGGATAATTTGATTCGAGCTGTCGACGAATAAAGACAAAAAGTGATTCCATATATCTGATCTTTATGGCTGCAAATTTACAAAAATAATTGTACTAATGAACGAAGATGAAAAATATATGCGCCGATGTATTCAATTAGCCGGTAACGGCCTTTGCACAACATCTCCCAATCCGATGGTAGGAGCGGTGATTGTGTGTGACGGAAAGATTATTGGCGAAGGATATCATATCAGGAGTGGTGAAGGTCATGCCGAGGTCAATGCTGTTCGTTCGGTAAAAGACCCGTCGTTGCTCTCTCGCTCAACAATTTATGTGAGCCTCGAACCTTGTTCTCATTATGGAAAGACGCCTCCTTGTGCCGATATGTTGATAGAGAAGGGATTGCCCCGTATTGTTATCGGTTGCGAAGACCCTTTTGCCAAAGTTCATGGAAGAGGCATAAAGAAATTGATAGATGCAGGTCGTGAGGTAAAGGTGGGGGTGCTAGAAGAAGAATGTAAAAATCTGATTCGTCGTTTTGTCACCTTTAATACACTCCATCGGCCTTATATCACATTGAAATGGGCCGAATCTGCCGATGGGTATATCGCATCGACTCAGGGTAAGGCAATGATATCGACACCCAAATCTATTATGCTGGTTCATAAACGAAGAGCTGAACATGAAGCGATAATGGTGGGTAGAGAAACAGCTCTTGTGGATAATCCGACTTTAACGACACGCTTCTGGCAAGGAAAGAACCCTATCAGGGTAGTGACCGATAGGAATTTAGTGCTCCCAGATACGCTTCATTTGTTTGATGGAAGTGTCAGAACATTAGTTTTCACGACAAAATACCATATTAATAAGGAGAACTTGGAATATATAGTACTACCTGAAGCGGACTATAATCTACCTCGTTTTATGCAAGAGTTGGCGTTGAGAGGTATTCAATCGTTGCTTGTAGAGGGAGGAGCAAAACTCCATCAGTCGTTTATTGATGCCGATTTATGGGATGAGGCATATATTGAGAAAGGTGATATTGTATTGGGAGATGGTGTAGCCGCTGCTCATTTTAATCGTCTGAAAAGTATTGAAAAACAATATATATTTGGTGTAGAAGTACAAAAGATGATTCATTCTGACTCTCATTAATGGTCAAAAGGGAGGTAAATGATAAAAGAACAGTACGGATATGAAAGTTTTTAGAGAGAGAAAACCCCAAAAAACTCACATTTAGTGATAATTTTATATAAAACTTCTCTTTATCGCTTATTATAGAAAAAATTGTTCCTATTTTTGCAATTTGTAAACAACAGATTTTCGTAAGTAGTAGATGACTGAAGAAATTCAAATAGATAAAAACTGTATACCATGTCACGTAGCCATCATAATGGATGGTAATGGACGATGGGCAAAGCGTCGTGGCGAGGAACGCTCTAGCGGTCATATTGCAGGTGCTGATACAGTGAAAGAAATAATCGAAGTGGCAGCCCGTATGGGAGTTAAATATCTGACACTCTATACTTTCTCGAGCGAGAACTGGAATCGCCCGCCAGAGGAGGTTACTGCTTTGATGAAATTGCTTTTCGACTCTCTTCAGGAAGAAGTGCTACTGAAAAACGATATCTGTTTCAAAATAATTGGCGACTTGAATAAGTTGCCTGAAAAGTTACAGGAAAGAATAAACAAATGCATTGACGATACCCGAAACGGCAAAACGCTGACTTTGGTGTTGGCTTTGAGTTATTCATCGCGCTGGGAAATAACTGAGGCGGCACGCCAGCTGGCTAGTCTTGTCAAAGATGGCCGGCTTTCGCCTGATGATATTACTGACGAGATGCTTTCTGCACACATGACGACCAATTTCATGCCCGATCCAGATCTTCTTATTCGTACAGGAGGAGAAGTGAGGCTGAGTAACTTCCTCTTGTGGCAAAGTGCTTATTCCGAACTGTATTTTTGTGATACATACTGGCCGGATTTCAAAACTGATGATTTCCGAAAGGCGATAGCTTATTACCAGTCTAGGGAAAGACGCTATGGCAAAACCAGTGAACAGATTAGTAAACTCTAAAATTATATAGATGTATTATCGTACGTATTTGAAATTTATAGCATTAGTCAGTCTGCTTCTTTGCTGTGTGCTGCAAGGAAATGCGCAAGAGGTAGCTGCCGATACCATTTATAAACCCGCCATCATTTATTCGGGAACACCAAAGAAATTCAATATCGCCGGAATAAAGGTGGAAGGTATCAAAAATTACGAAGACTATGTGTTGATTGGTATATCGGGTCTGGCTGTTGGACAAACCGTCACTGTGCCTGGCTCTGAAATTACTGATGCTATTCGCCGTTATTGGAAACATGGTTTGTTTTCTAATGTAGCAATTTCTGTAGAAAAAGAGTATAAAGATAAAATATGGCTCCTCATTACATTGGCCCAACAACCTCGTATTTCGGATATCCGTTATAACGGAGTGAAGAAGTCGGAACGTACAGACTTGATTAATAAGATTGGTTTGCCAAAAGGTAGTCAGATTACATCTAATATGGTAGATAGGGCTAAATTGCTGATCAAACGATATTTTGATGATAAGGGATTTAAAAATGCTGATGTGGAGATTGTGCAGACTGATGATCCTAAATCGAAAGGTGAGGTAATCGTCGATGTCAATATTGATAAGAAAGAGAAGATCCGTGTTCATAAAATAACGTTCGAAGGTAATACAGTGCTGAAAGATAGTAAGCTGAAGCGTACGATGAAGAAAACCAACGAACGCCATAAGTTGCTGAATATTTTCCGTCCGAAGAAGTTTGTGAACGAAAACTATGAGGCCGATAAGAAACTGATTATCGATAAGTATAATGAACTTGGTTATCGTGATGCCCGTATCGTAAAGGATAGCGTCAAGATGTACGATAACCGTACAGTAGATATTTATATGAAGGTTACAGAAGGAGATAAATATTATCTTCGTAATGTGACATGGCTTGGCAATACGGTTTACTCTACAGACCAATTGAACTATCTGCTTCGTATGAAGAAAGGTGATGTTTACAATCAGAAGTTGCTCAACCAGCGTCTATCTTCAGATGATGATGCTATTGGTAACTTATATTATAATAATGGTTATCTGTTCTACAATTTGGAACCAGTGGAAGTGAATGTTGAGAACGACTCTATTGATCTTGAAATGAGAATCACAGAAGGTCGTCAGGCTTCTATCGATAAGATAACAATTAGCGGTAACGACCGTGTCTATGAAAACGTTATTCGTCGTGAGCTTCGTATGCGTCCAGGCGATTTGTTCAGCCGTGAAGATTTGATGCGTTCTCTTCGTGAGTTGGCTCAGATGGGACACTTCGACCCTGAGAAAATGACTCCGGATATTCGTCCTGATCAAGTGAATGGAACAGTAAATATCGGTTTGCCTTTGACTTCTAAAGCCAACGACCAGGTAGAGTTCTCTGCTGGTTGGGGACAGACGGGTGTCATTGGTACATTGAGTTTGAAGTTTACGAACTTCTCTCTCGCCAACTTGTTGCATCCTGGTCAGAACTACCGTGGTATTCTTCCTCAAGGTGATGGACAGACATTGACCATCAGCGCCCGAACCAATGCATCTTACTATCAACAGTATAGTATCTCGTTCATGGATCCTTGGTTCGGTGGCAAACGTCCTAACTCATTATCTGTATCTGCGTTCTATTCTCGTCAGACCGATATTAGTAGTAAGTACTATAGTCAGTCTTATTTGAATAGCTATTATAATAGTTTGTATGGCAATTCTTACAACTATAGCGATATGTATGATAAGTCCAAATCATTGCAGATGTTTGGTTTGTCTGTTGGATTTGGTAAACGTTTGAGATGGCCGGATGATTATTTCACTTTGTCGGCAGAACTTTCTTATCAACGTTATATTTTGCACGATTGGAAGTACTTCCCTGTAACAAGTGGTAACTGTAACAACCTCAGCTTGAACTTGACTTTGGCAAGAACTTCTATAGATAACCCTATCTTCCCTCGTACTGGTTCTTCATTCTCGTTGTCTTGTCAGTTCACTCCTCCTTATTCATTGTTTGATGGAGTAGACTACAGTTCGTACAATTTGAGCAATCAGGATGATGTTAACAAGATGCACCGTTGGATAGAATATCACAAGTGGGAATTCAAATCAAAGACTTATACTCCTTTGATGGATCCTATGGTATATAAGAAAGGTTTGGTATTGATGACTCGTGCCGACTTCGGTTTATTGGGTTATTTTGATAAATACAAGAAATCTCCATTCGAGACATTCGATGTCGGTGGTGATGGTATGACAGGTTATGCTAGTTATGCCACTCAGAGTGTAGGTCTTCGTGGTTATGAGAACAGCTCGTTGACTCCTTACGGAAAAGAAGGTTATGCTTATGCCCGCTTAGGAGTTGAATTAAGATATCCGTTGATGTTGGAGACAAGTACTAATATATATGTATTAGGCTTCCTCGAAGCAGGTAATGCTTGGCATAGTGTAACAGATTTCAATCCGCTCGATTTGAAACGTTCTGCCGGTGTCGGTGTTCGTATCTTCTTGCCAATGATTGGTCTGATGGGTATCGACTGGGGCTATGGCTTCGATAAGGTATTTGGATCTAAGTCATATGGTGGTAGCCAGTTCCACTTCATCTTAGGTCAGGAATTCTAATATAAAGGTTTAAAAAGTGTGCAATATGAAAAAGTCTATTTTGTTAGTATTGATGTTGGGCTTTACAATGTCTGTTTGCGCCCAAAAGATTGTGTTGATTGATACAGAGTATATATTAAAGAATGTACCTGCATATTCTAAAGCCACAACTCAGCTCGACCAGAATTCAAAGAAATGGCAAGCCGAAGTTCAAGCTGTGTCTAACGAAGCCAAGACACTCTATTCTAATTACCAGAATAAGCAATCGCGTCTTACCGATGCCCAGAAGAAGGTTCAAGAAAACGCTATTGTTGCAAAAGAAAAGAGTGCTGCCGATTTGAAACGTAAGTATTTTGGTCCCGAAGGTGAACTTGCCAAATTACGTACTAGTCTGATTAAGCCAATCCAAGATCAGATTTATAATGCAACGAAATCTTTGTCAGAAAGGTATGGCTATTCCATTGTAATAGACCGAGCTTCGGCATCAAGTATCATTTTTGCTTCTCCAAGTATAGATATTAGTGAAGATGTGCTTGCAAAGATGGGTTATTCAAAATAAATGATTACATTTGCATCGTTATAATAGAAAAATAATAATAAATCAATAAACATTTAAAGAATTATGCTAAAGAAAATCGCATTTGCAATTGCATTGTTTGTACTTCCATTGATGGGAGTGTCTGCCCAAACAGCAAAGTTTGGTTTCTACAATACACAGACAGTTATCGTTGATATGCCTGAGTTTATTAAAGCTCAAGCAGAATTGAAAGAACTTAGTAATAAGTATCAGGCTGAGATGACTCGTACTCAGACTGAGTTCAATACTAAATATCAGCAATTCGTACAGCAGAAAGACTCTCTGCCACAGGCTATCGCTGATCGCCGTCAGAAAGAACTTCAGGAAATGGGCGAACGTGCTCAGCAATATCAAGATGAGGCTCAGAAAGGTATGCAAGAGGCTCAGGAGAAAAAACTTACTCCTATCTATCAGAAAATAGAGAATGCTGTTAAGGCTATCGGTCAAGAAGGTGGTTTTACTTGTATTTTCGATATGGCACGTACTCAGATTCCTTACGTTAGCGAATCTCAAATGACAGATTTGACTAGCAAGCTTAAAGCACGTGTTGGTGCAACAGGTAAGGCTCCCGCTGCAACAGCTGCCCCAGCTAGAAAGAAATAAAGTATAACTCATATTTTTTATAGCGACACAAATATCGGGTTATACACTCGGTGTTTGTGTCGTTTCTTTTTAATATCATATTGTCTATGTCTCAATTTAAACAAACTCCCGGTCCAATTGGTGTCTTTGATTCCGGTTATGGTGGACTGACCATCTTGGATGGTATACGTAAAGTCCTCCCACAATATGATTATGTCTATCTAGGAGATAATGCAAGGGCGCCATACGGAAGCCGTTCTTTCGAAATAGTTTATGAATTTACCCGCCAGGCTGTTATCAATCTCTTCGAGAAGGGTTGTCATCTGGTGATTTTAGGTTGCAATACAGCTTCAGCAAAAGCACTCAGAAGTATTCAGATGAATGACTTGCCTCATCTCGATCCCAACAGAAGAGTACTAGGAGTTATTCGTCCTACTGCCGAAGCTATCGGCAACATTACTCATTCGCGTCATGTTGGTATCATGGGGACAACAGGTACTATTATCTCTGGTTCGTATCCTATGGAGGTGAATAAACTGTTCCCCGATGTTACTGTGGTGGGGCAAGCTTGTCCGATGTGGGTGCCATTGGTAGAGAATGGAGAGTCGAACAATGATGGAGCCGATTATTTCGTTCGCAAATATATCGATTCATTGATGGAAAAAGACCCGCTGATTGATACCATTATCTTGGGATGTACACATTATCCTCTGCTTTATCCCAAAATCAGAGCATATCTTTCTGATGATATTCAGCTGGTGTCGCAGGGCGAATTAGTCTCGAATAGTTTGAAAGACTATCTTTCTCGTCATTCAGAGATGGAGCAACGTTGCACTCGTGGAGGAAAATGTAGCTTCTTTACAACCGAGTCGGCCGAAAAGTTCAAAGATTCTGCCACCTTATTTTTAAATGAACCAATACAAACGGTGCAACGTGTTGTGTTGGAATAAAACTAAAATGAACCCAAAACAATGAATGATGCTTATCAGCGTATTGTAGTCAAAATAGGAAGTAATATATTGACCCGTACCGATGGTACACTCGACGTCACTCGGATGTCTTCGCTTACCGACCAAATATCAGCTCTATATCATAAAGGGATAGAGGTCATCATTGTCTCATCAGGCGCTGTCGCTTCGGGTAGGAGTGAGGTGTTCCCTGCTCGTAAGCTCGATAGTGTTGACCAACGTCAATTGTTCAGTGCAGTGGGACAGGCCAAACTTATTAATCGTTACTACGAACTTTTCCGAGACCATCATATCGTAGTAGGTCAGGTACTTACTATGAAAGAAAATTTTTCTACCCGTCGTCTCTATCTCAATCAGAAGAATTGTATGGAGGTGATGCTTCGTAACGGTGTTATTCCTATCGTCAATGAAAATGATACCATATCGGTCACAGAGTTGATGTTTACTGATAATGACGAACTTTCCGGCCTTATCGCTTCGATGATGAATGCTCAGGCTCTGTTTATCCTTAGCAATATTGATGGTATCTACGACGGCTCACCGTCAGATCCTTCATCTCAGGTCATCCGTAACATCTCTTCCGATATGGATTTGTCTAAATACATACAGACTGGAAAGTCAAGCTTCGGGCGTGGTGGTATGCTGACAAAGAGTAATATCGCTCACAAAATAGCTGAAGAAGGCATTGATGTGGTCATTGCTAACGGAAAGAAAGATGATATTCTGCTCGATTTGATTGCGAAACCGTCCGAAACGATTTGTACACGCTTCGAAGCATCTCATCAACCTGTGTCGAGTATTAAAAAGTGGATTGCTCATAGCGAAGGCTTTGCCAAGGGCGAGATACACATCAACGATTGTCTCACCGAGCGGTTAAGTAATGGTGTGGCTGCGAGCATCTTGCCAATAGGAATTAATGGTATCGAAGGTGATTTCGAGAAAGATGATATCGTTAGAATTGTAGATTGCAAAGGTCAGATGATTGGCTGTGGTAAAGCGAACTGTAGTTCCGACCAAGTTCGCTTGGAAATGGGGAAGCATGGAAAACGGGCAGTGGTGCACTACGATTATCTGTATATCGAATAACAAACACAAATATGAATTTAGATGCTACTTTTTCGGCTGTTCAGGCAGCCAGTCGCGACTTGGCACAATTAGGCGGCGACAAGATAAACGAAATACTTCGGGCAGTGGCTGATGCTGCTGTTAGTCATGCCTCTTTTATATTGGAGGAGAATGCAAAAGACTTGGCGAAGATGGATGCTTCAGATCCGATGTATGATAGGTTGAAATTGACAAAGGCACGTATCGAAGATATCGCCGAGGGTATTCGTAATGTTTCGGCTTTGCCGTCTCCACTTGGCAGAGTCTTGAAAGATGTAGTTCGTCCCAATGGCATGCATCTCCGTAAGGTGAGTGTGCCTTTTGGTGTAATTGGCATCATCTACGAAGCCCGTCCCAATGTGAGTTTCGATGTGTTTTCTCTTTGTATTAAGAGTGGCAATGCCTGTGTGTTGAAAGGTGGAAGTAATGCCGATGCATCGAACAGGGCTATTGTTGATACCATCCACGAAGTGCTGGTAGCACAAGGTGTCAATCCGCATATCGTAGAACTTCTTCCAGCTGGGCATGAATCGGCTGCGGCTTTACTTCATGCAGAAGGATATGTCGATTTGATTATTCCTCGAGGCAGTAGCAATCTCATACAGTTTGCCCGCAAGAATGCTACTGTCCCAGTAATTGAAACAGGTGCCGGTATTTGTCATACTTACTTCGATGAGTATGGCGACTTGAAGAAAGGATCCGATGTA
>DAIUBN010000037.1:0-18824 GCA_036846645.1 Bacteroidaceae bacterium
ACCCTGGACCCATTGATTAAGAGTCAATTGCTCTACCAACTGAGCTAAGAGCGCATCTCTTTTGGTTTTGCGGTTGCAAAGGTAAAGCTTTATTTTTAGTTCACCAAGAATTTTCTAACCTTTTTTCTTACTTTTTTCGATGCTCTTATTCGAACGAAAATACTTGAGATGGTGTAGTGCGTTGAAGTGCAAAGAGTTGTACATCTTGGTCGACAATGATTCCTCCTTCTTTCAGTTTCTCTTTTACGGTATGATAGGCTGTCTCGGGGCGGTTGTTGTCTTTGCTAAGATGGCAAAGCCAGATGTACTTTAGATTTGTAGGGAAGTGATGAGCCAAGAATTCGCCAGTATCGGCATTGCACATGTGGCCGTGATCACTATCCACTCTTTCTTTGAGATATTGTGGGTATCGCCCCGTCATCAGCATGTCGTGGTCATAGTTGGCTTCAATAATCAGATAGTTGGCTGTAGCGATATATTTTGCTGCTGTCTCTGTGATTTCTCCCAAGTCGGTAAGAAAACAGAATACCTTACCATCTATTTCTATGTGATAACCTACGTTGTCGGTACCGTCGTGTGGCACTTCGAATGGAGTGATACGAAAGTCCCTTAATTCAACTGTCTTTTCTTTTTCTACATATTTAATATTGATAGCCGATATTTCCTGAGTGACGCAATAGCTTTTTCTTATTCCTTTGTGCACTAATTCTGTAGCGTAAATAGGGATATTGAGCTTTTCACCGATATTTCCTACCGCTTTGATATGGTCGGCATGATCGTGGGTGACGAATACTCCATAAATCTTCGACATTTCTACACTGATGCCTTTCAAGGTGCGTCTTATGCTTCGTAGGCTTATACCTGCATCAATTAAGATACCATATTGTTCTGTGCCGAGATAGAAGCAGTTTCCGCTACTTCCACTTCCCAAACACATAAAATTGACTCTCATATTATGATTCTTCCCTTCCTTTTTTAATTCTAAAATGACACAAAAGTAGTAAAACTAGTCTGTTTTGTCTCTAATTTTGTCCAATAAAAGAGAAAACATAAAATAATTAAGATTCAATAACAAAATATATGCAGATTTTCGTTGCTGATACAATGATTTACTTTAAATTTGCTATTCAGAAATTAAGTAATAATTATATATATTATGTCACAAATTATAGGACGTATATCTCAAGTAATTGGTCCTGTGGTCGATGTCTACTTCGATGGTATAGATGCCGAGAAAGCATTACCTAGAATACACGACGCACTCGAAGTGAAGAGACCTAACGGTAAAACGCTTATAGTAGAGGTACAGCAACATGTCGGCGAAGACACAGTGCGTGCTATTGCTATGGATAGTACCGATGGTTTGCAACGCGGTCTGAAAGTTTATCCTTCAGGCGGACCTATTACGATGCCGGTTGGCCCCAATATTAAAGGCCGACTGATGAATGTGGTTGGTGATACGATAGATGGTATGACACCTATCGAACGTAAGGAATCTTATCCTATCCATCGTGAGCCTCCAAAGTTTGAAGATTTGGTTACTGTTCAAGAAGTGCTTTACACAGGTATCAAGGTCATCGATTTGCTCGAACCTTATAGTAAAGGTGGTAAAATCGGTTTGTTTGGTGGCGCTGGTGTAGGTAAGACAGTACTTATCATGGAGTTGATTAACAATATCGCTAAGAAGAACAATGGTTTTTCTGTATTTGCCGGTGTTGGTGAACGTACTCGTGAAGGTAACGACTTGCTTCGTGATATGCTCGATTCTGGCGTTATCCGCTATGGAAAAGAATTCATGGATGGTATGAAAGAAGGTAAGTGGGATTTGTCTAAAGTAGATTATGATGAGGTTTCTAAATCTCAAGCTACACTAGTCTATGGTCAGATGAATGAGCCTCCTGGAGCACGTGCTTCTGTTGCTCTGTCAGGTCTGACGGTTGCCGAATCATTCCGTGATGCTGGTGCCAAAGCTGGAGCTACCAATGATATTTTGCTCTTTATCGATAACATCTTCCGTTTCACACAAGCAGGTTCTGAGGTTTCAGCATTGTTGGGACGTATGCCATCTGCTGTAGGTTATCAACCGACGTTGGCAACCGAAATGGGTACGATGCAAGAGCGTATCGCTTCTACCAAGTATGGTTCTATTACTTCTGTTCAGGCTGTCTATGTACCTGCCGATGACTATACCGACCCTGCTCCTGCAACAACGTTCAGCCACTTGGATGCAACGACAGTATTGAACCGTAAGATTACTGAGATGGGTATCTATCCAGCTGTTGATCCGCTAGATTCTACTTCTCGTATCCTCGATCCGAATATCGTTGGTCAAGAACATTATGAAGTTGCTCAGCGCGTTAAACAGATTCTTCAGCGCAATAAGGAATTACAAGATATTATCTCTATCCTCGGTATGGAAGAACTTTCTGATGCCGATCGTACGATTGTTAACCGTGCCCGCCGTGTACAGCGTTTCTTGTCTCAGCCATTTGCTGTTGCCGAGCAGTTCACTGGTGTACCAGGTGTGATGGTCAATATCGAAGATACAATCAAGGGATTCAAGATGATTCTCGATGGTGAGGTTGATGATATGCCCGAACAAGCTTTCTTGAACGTGGGTACTATCGAAGAGGCTATAGCCAAAGGTAAGAAGATTCTGGAACAAATTAAGAACTAAACTTAACGAACAATGGAAAGACTGCATTTAAATATTGTATCGCCCGAAAAAGAATTGTTCGATGGAGAGGTGGAGAGCGTGAAGTTGCCTGGTGCACTTGGTGCTTTTACCATTCTGCCCGAGCATGCACCAATTGTTTCGTCGCTCACCAAGGGTAAGGTGGTATATACTGCCGACAAGGAGTACGAACTAGAAATAAACGGTGGCTTTATCGAGATGAGTGGTGGAGTTGTTTCCGTCTGCGTTTCGTAATAATAGAATAGGAAAGAAAGAATACTAAATATGGAACTGGTGAATATGAAATTCTATAAGTCGGTGGGGTTGTTTACGGCTGCAATCTGTATTGTCAGTGCTTTCGTTTATGGCTATATCGCTCCCGAAGTTTATACACCATCTTTTCCTGTGATGTTTATCTACTTCTTTCTGTTCAGTATAGTCGGTTTCAAGGTGTATAGCAAGGCTATGAAGACAGCACCGGCAAAAGCAGCCAACTATTATATTATGGTAAGGATGGCAAAAATGCTGATTACGCTTCTTGGAGCATTTATCTATTGCTTCATCAATCGTTCGGAAGTGTTGGTGTTCCTTATTACGTTGGCAGTGCTTTACCTATTATATTTGGTGTTTGAAACATGGTTTTACTATGCGGTAAACCTTACCGGTAATAAAAAAACAAAGAATGATGAAACAAATAAATAATATATTACGCGGAGTTTTGGTGCTCTTGTTCTGCATCACTTCTCTTTCTTTGTCGGCAGCTAGTGCAAAGGCGCCTGCAGGTGGAGAAGAAGAAAAAGGCTCTGTGGATATAAAGGGTCTGATATTCGGCCATATTGGAGATACCTACGAATGGCATATCACCAAGGTTGGCAATACCGACTTGAAAATAGTGCTTCCTATCATTGTTTATAGCAATACTACGGGGTGGCACTGTTTCAGCTACAGCCGCATCGAAGAAAAAGGCAGCAGCTACGAGGGCTTTACTATAGCTCCCGATGGTGCTCCTCACGAAGGTAAAGTAGTAGAGAAAGTTGGCAATGGTTATGTTCGTCCATGGGATCTTTCTATCACGAAGGTAACGTTGGCTCTCTTTATCAATGCTATTTTGCTGATATTCGTTGTGCTGATGGTTGCCCGTTGGTATCGCAAGCATCCCGATGGAAAGACAACACCGAAAGGATTTGTAGGATTTATGGAGATGTTCATTATGATGGTCAATGACGATGTAATAAAAAGTAGTATGGGAGCCAACTATCGTAAGTTCTCACCCTATCTGCTCACAGCGTTCTTCTACATCTTGTTGAGCAACTTTATGGGACTTATCCCGTTCTTCCCCTTTGGCGTTACAGTAACCGGTAATTCGGCTATTACTTTGATATTGGCACTTTGCACGTTTATCGTGACCAATGTCACCGGGTCTAAACATTATTGGAAAGATATTTTCTGGCCTGACGTACCAATGTGGCTTAAGATTCCACCCATCATACCGTTTGTAGAGTTCTTCAGTATCTTTACAAAGCCATTTGCGTTGATGGTCCGACTCTTCGGTAATATGATTGCCGGTCACATGGGAATGTTGGTACTGACGAGTCTGATATTCATTACAGTCAGCATCAGTCCTGCTCTTTGCGGTTCGATGACTGTGATATCGGTATTCTTCAATATCTTCATGTTGTCGCTCGAAGTGCTGATCGCCTTCCTGCAAGCTTATATCTTCACCATGCTTTCGGCTACCTTCATCGGTATGTCGCAAGAAGGGAAGAAAGAAGCAGAGATAGCTTGATATTTCCAATATTTATAATAAAGAGTGTTGAGAACACTATCATAAAGTAAGAGTAATAAAAAATATAACAATTAAAAATTAAAAGATTATGTTACTATCAGTATTTTTACAAGCAGCAGCTGCTGCAACAGGAATGAGTCCATTGGCTACATTAGGTATTGCACTTGGTGCAGGATTTTGTGTTATCGGTGCTGGTCTAGGTATCGGTCGTATCGGTGGACAGGCAATGGAGGCTATTGGCCGTCAGCCCGAAGCATCCAACGATATCCGTTCAAACATGATTTTGTCGGCTGCCTTGATAGAAGGTGTCGCTTTCTTCGCACTTATCGTTTGTATTTTAGGATACTTCCTTAAATAAATTAAGCCGCCATGTCACTGTTACTACCCGAAAGCGGTCTATTATTCTGGATGCTCATCACGTTTGGCGTGGTGTTCTTCATCCTGGCGAAATGGGGATTCCCTGTCATCACCAAGATGGTAGAAAAACGTACCGAATATATAGAGAAGTCTTTGGAAAGTGCTAAGGAGGCAAATGCTCAATTAGCCAATCTGAAAGATCAGAGCGCTGCTATTGTTGCCGAAGCCAACAAAGAGCAGAGCCGTATCTTGCGAGAGGCTGCCGAAGAGCGTACGAAGATAATAGAGGCTGCACGGAAACAAGCCAATGAAGCTGCACAAAAGGAGCTCATTGCTGTGAAAGAACAGATTCGTCAGGAGAAGGAAGAAGCTATTCGCTCCATCCGTCGTCAGGTGGCTGTTCTGTCGGTAGAAATTGCCGAGAAGATTATCCGTCAGAAACTAAGCAAGGAAGACGATCAGATGCAAATGATCGACCGTATGTTGGACGAAGTAATGACTCAAAAAAACTAAAAGAGAATGGATGTAGGTGTTTTATCTATGCGTTACGCTAAAGCGTTGATAGGATTTGCTATCGAGCAGAAAGCCGAAGATAAGGTTTACTCGGTGTGCAAGTATCTCGCTTCCTCTTTTCTTAAAGAGAAGAAGTTGCGCACCGCACTCGACAATCCTATACTGACCATCGATGCTAAACTTGAGTTGATTAAGGCTGCTGCCGACCCAAAAGGCCAGCCTTGTGAAGAGTTTATACGTTTCGCCCGCTTAGTCCTCAATCATCATCGCGAAGGCTATTTGCAGTTCATCTCGTTGATGTATCTCGACCTTTATCGTCAGAAGAAACATATCGGTGTGGCAAAGCTCATCACCGCAGTTCCTGTTGACGCACAAGTTGAGGAAAGAATTAGAAGCGTTTCGCAGCGCGCGCTCCATGCCAAAGGTATGGAACTGGAGACAACTGTCGACCATGATATCGAAGGTGGATTTATTTTCGATGTCAATGATTATCGACTGGATGCCAGCATTGCTACGCAATTGAAACGTATCAAAAGACAGTTCATCGAAAAGAATCGAAGAATTGTTTAATGAATCGATAATAAAAATAAGATTATGTCTGAGAATATAAAAGTTAGCGAAGTTTCCGAAATATTGCAACAGCAATTGGCCGGCATCGATACTCAGGTCCAGCTCGACGAGGTGGGTACTGTGTTGCAGGTCAGTGATGGTGTGGTACGTATCTACGGACTGCGCAATGCTGAAGCTAACGAACTTCTTGAATTTGACAATGGCATGAAGGCTGTTGTGATGAACTTGGAGGAAGACAATGTAGGTGCCGTACTTTTGGGACCTACCGATCAAATCAAAGAGGGATTCACTGTGAAGCGTACCAAACGTATTGCTTCTATCAGAGTAGGCGAGAGCATGTTGGGTCGTGTTATCGATCCGCTTGGCGAACCTCTCGACGGTAAAGGAGCTATCGACAGTAGTAATCTGTTCGAAATGCCACTGGAACGCAAAGCTCCAGGTATTATTTTCCGTCAGCCTGTAAACGAACCGCTACAGACGGGTATCAAGTCTATCGACGCTATGATTCCTATCGGTCGTGGTCAGCGTGAGTTAATTATCGGCGACCGTCAGACAGGTAAGACGGCTATCGCTATCGATACAATTATCAACCAGCGTTCCAATTACGACGCCGGCGATCCTGTTTATTGTATTTATGTAGCTGTTGGTCAGAAAGGTTCTACAGTTGCCGCCACAGTAGAGACATTGCACAAACATGGTGCGATGGACTATACTATTGTTGTTGCTGCTACTGCTGCCGACCCTGCTGCTATGCAATACTTCGCACCGTTTGCCGGTGCAGCTATCGGAGAGTATTTCCGTGATACCGGCCGTCATGCATTGGTTGTCTATGATGACTTGTCTAAACAGGCCGTTGCCTATCGTGAGGTATCTCTGATTTTGCGTCGTCCTTCTGGACGTGAGGCTTATCCAGGTGATATCTTCTATTTGCACTCTCGTCTGCTTGAGCGTGCTGCGAAGATTATTAAACAGCAGGAAGTTGCCGAGCAGATGAATGATCTTCCCGAAGCATTGAAAGGGCATGTCAAAGGTGGTGGTTCGCTCACCGCTTTGCCTATCATCGAGACACAAGCCGGTGATGTCGCAGCGTATATTCCAACCAACGTGATTTCTATTACCGATGGTCAGATATTCCTAGATACCGACTTGTTCAACCAAGGTAACCGTCCGGCTATCAACGTCGGTATTTCGGTATCTCGTGTTGGTGGTAATGCTCAGATCAAGGCGATGAAGAAGGTGGCTGGTACATTAAAGATTGACCAAGCACAGTACCGTGAACTAGAGGCCTTCACCAAGTTTGGTGGCGATATGGACCCCGTTACTGCAATGGCTATTAATAAAGGACAGCGCAATACTCGTCTTCTTGTTCAGAAACAGTATAGCCCGATGCCTGTAGAAAAGCAAGTTGCTATTCTATATTGCGGAACTCACGGATTGCTCCATGATATTCCTGTAGATAAAGTTGCCGACTTTGAGGAACGTTTCATTCAGAGTCTCGAACTATCTCACCAAGCAGATGTACTCGATGTACTGAAGGCTGGCAAGATTGACGATGCTGTGATGAAGACAATCGAAGAAGTTGCTAAATCGGTAGTAAATCAATTTGTTGACTAATAGATAGAAACAATATGCCGTCATTAAAAGAAGTCAAAACCAGAATAAACTCTGTAACGAGTACCCGCAAGATAACCTCAGCGATGAAGATGGTTGCCTCGGCAAAGCTTCATCATGCCCAGCAGGCTATTGCAGCAACGCTTCCTTTCGAGGAGAAGTTGAATAAGATTCTGACGAATTTCTTGAAAGGCGATGTTTCTTTCAGTTCGCCCTATATCGCAGTACGTCCTGCCGAGAAGGTGGCTATTGTAGTGTTCTCTTCGAACAGCTCACTATGTGGCGCTTTCAATTCGAATGTCATTAAGATGTTTGGAAAGGCTGTGACAGATTATAGCGATCTAGGAAAGGCTGGTCTGTCTATATATCCTATCGGTAAGAAGATAGAAACGGCAGTTCATAAGCAGGGACTCAATTGTGCCGGCTCATATCAGAAGATGGCCGATAAGCCGTCTTATAACGACGTAGCCAAACTTGCTTACGAGTTGTTGCAAAAGTTCGCTTCGGGTGAAATTGATAAGGTAGAACTTATCTATCATCATTTCAAATCGACCGCAGTGCAGAAGTTGGTACGTACCACTCTGCTGCCTATCGATGTGAACGAACTCCGCAAGCAAGCTGCCGAAGCAAAAGTCGACAAAGGTCAGAAATACCTGAACGACTATATCGTCGAGCCGAATGTAGAAGAACTTATCGCTGCTTTACTGCCGCAAGTTGTTTGCCAGAAGCTATTCACTGCTCTTGTCGATTCGAATGCTTCGGAGCATGCAGCCCGCACTATGGCAATGCAGATAGCAACCGATAATGCCGATGATTTGATTCAAGACCTTACCGTGCAATACAATAAGTCTCGTCAGCAGGCTATTACCAGCGAATTGTTGGACATCGTGGGAGGTTCAATGCAATAATATCAACTGCCACTCTTCGAGAGGGCATGTTAATAATGATAAGCTAGTGGCGAAATATCATATAGATATTTCGCCACTAGTGTTTTTGGACTATTCTTGGTGTAATTAACTTTTATTATCGATTACAAGGTACTCCTTTTTGCTCTTTGCGCGTCTTAATAATACAGGTTGATGTTAGACGCACATCAAAGAAGAGCAATATGGGTTAATGTGATATAAAACATAAAAATTAATTGTTCATGTTTTTTGATTATATCATAATATCAATTACTTTTGAGCTCGATTTTGGAGGCTACTATTTGTTTGACCTTACAAAACTAAAAAGGAATTATAATTTTAATTTGAAAACAATGAAGAGAATTGTGTTATTGTTTGCTGCTGCAGCTTTGGTCCTGTCTGCCAGCGCACAAAAAAAGGCTGGTAAAGCCAATGCAAAAACAGCAAAAGTGTCTTATACTGTTACTGGTACTGCCGAAGGTATTGCCGAGGGCACAAAGTTGTATCTTGGTGTCCCCAATCGTTCTGGTTTTGAAAAAGGCGATTCGGCTACTGTAAAAGATGGTAAGTTTGCTATGAAGTTCGTTATCGGTAATTCTGTAAAAGATGTATCTATCGCTAAGATGGATGGCAAAAAATATAAAGAACTTGCTTCTTTACTTCTCGAAAAAGCAAATATCACAGTCAATATTCCTAAAGAAGGAAATGCTGTTGTAACTGGTGGCAACGAGAACAAAATTATGAACGAATACAAGGCTATCGACGCTAAATATAGAGAGAAAATTATGCCTTTGTATTATACAGCTATTGATACAGCCAAAGCTAGAGACGAACGTCTTAAAGCTCGTGATGAAGTAGAGAAGTTGCAAGCAGACCAATATAAAGAGGTAGCAAACGTTATTAAGAACAATGTTCCTTCTGGTGCCAGCAGTCTTTTGTTGAGCTATTATGGTAATGGTGCTTTCGATGATGCTACTCTCGATGGTATCTTGGCAGAGATGAAAACAAAATGTCCTACCGATCCAGTATATCTTCAATTCAAAAAACAACGTGATTTGGATGCAAAAGTTGCTGTAGGTAAACATTATACCGATATCGCTTTGAAGAGTCCGGAAGGCAAACTCGTTAAGGTATCAGATTTCGTAGGAAAGAACAAATTGGTGTTGATAGATTTCTGGGCTTCTTGGTGTGGTCCTTGCCGTGCAGAAATGCCTAACGTTGTCAAAGCATACAGTGAATACAAAGACAAAGGTTTTGCTATTGTAGGTGTATCTCTCGATCAAGATGCTGCTGCTTGGAAGAAAGCTATCAAAGATCTTGGTATTACATGGGCTCAGATGTCCGACCTCAAAGGCTGGAAGAATGCCGGTGCTGCTCTCTACAACGTAAGAGGTATTCCTGCAACTGTTCTTATCGACCAGACTGGTACTATCATTGCTAAAGATTTGCGTGGTGAAGAACTCGAAGCCAAACTGAAAGAGGTTTTGAAATAACATAGAATAATGGTCTCGTAAGAGACAAACCATATTTGATGCTCCATCGGAAGTTATCTTAAAGATATTCTTCCGATGGAGTTTTTTTGTTCATCTAGAAGATAACTTTGTCTCTTCATGAATAAAAAGTTGTTTCATAAAGAAGAGTTCTAAGAATTAAAGCTTTATTTATTAAAATAAAGCTTGTATTTAATAAAACTAAGCTTTAATTTATTAAAACTAAAGCTTGATTCTTAGAAGTATTCATGAATCGGCTACTTTATCATCATTGAGAGACAACTTTTGTTTTATTATGGCGAGGAAAACTTATTTCGGTAAATATCGCTTGTTTAATGATTTATTTTATAATTTTGCGGCTATAATTGAGATTCAGAGAGACAAAAGATGGATATTAACACAAACCGGATAGACGCGGCCGATTATCTGGAGCAACTGATGAATCAATACTATTCGCAACTTTGTGTTGTGTCGGTTCAGTATGTCGATTCGTTGGAGATTGCAGAAGATATCGTACAAGATATTTTTCTTCACTTTTGGGAAGAGAAGAAATTGCTGTCTGCCGATACGAACCCTAAAGCGTATCTGTTCCGTTCGGTGCGCAATGCTTCGATAGATTATATCCGTCGCAACAATTATCGTGTGTTCACCGATCTGGAAGAAGCCAATCTGATATCGGACGAGAATATTAATAATGAAGAACTCTCTGTCCAATATGAGCGTCTTCATCGGCTTATCGACCAGTTGCCATCTCAAGAAAAATCTGTCTTGATGGCTATTGTGGTCGATAATAAGAAGTACAAAGAAGTAGCAGAAGAAATGAATATTTCGGTCAATACGGTGAAGACTCATTTCGCTCGTGCGCTAAAAACTTTAAGAAAAGAACTTCCTCTTTCAATTTTATTAATTCTTTTGTCACCCAAATGAAATAATTTTTCGTCAGCATAGTATAACAACAAAATTTGTTTGCTATGATGACAACAGAAATTACTCAGTTGCTGAACAAATATCGGCATCATTCGATCTCTTCAGAAGAGTTCGAACAGCTCGACGCTTGGCTCAAAGAGTCGGAAGAGAATCGTCGTTTGTTCAATCTATATATTTCTTATTATAAGATAGAAGAACGTTACGATGCTTTTCGTTATGCCCATACGTCTGAAGCTATTCGTAGTGTCAAGTTGCGCCATTCGCAAAATAAGCGCCGGCTGTTTATCCGCCGAGTTTCGGCAGTAGCCGCTTGCGCTATTGTCTTGTTGGTCAGTGCGTCTTTGGTCTACAATTATCTGCTGAAGCCCGAATCTGTTGCTCCTTATTCGCGTTTGGCAAAGACGGTGATTCTCACTACTCCCGATGGTAAGCAACAAGTATTGCAGAATGGCGGCACATTGGTGTGCGACACTTCTCATCTTGCTGCCGGCGAACCGGTGAAATACAACACTATCACCACACAGCCTGGTGGCAATTTCTTGTTGACATTGCCCGATGGTTCTAGTGTATGGCTCAATGCCAATACGACATTTCGTTATCCCGATAAATTTGTAGGTGGCAGAAAGGTAGAACTGAAAGGTGAAGCCTTCTTTGATGTGGCTCACAACGGGGCTCCGTTCTCTGTTACAACTTCTGGGGCTACTGTGCTCGTCATGGGAACAGCTTTTAATGTCTCTGCCTATCCTTCGCGCACTATGACTGCTACGTTGGTTCGAGGCAAAGTCCAGGTGGCCAATGCCACGTCGAAGCGTATTCTTGCTCCCGGTCAGCAAGCCGTCGTTGCATCTTCCAATTCGAATATCAGTGTCAGAAAGGTTGATACCGATATCTATACTTCATGGATAACCGGTGTGTTCGATTTCAATGATTCTCCACTACAGAATATTATGGATCAGCTTAGCGAATGGTATAATATAGAGGTAGTCTACGAGCCCGAATCGCTTCGCAATCTTCATTTCACTGGTAGTTTGTATCGCGATAAATCGCTCGACTATTCGCTCGACATCGTTCAATATGTATCTGATGTTCGCTTCCGTAAGGAAGGAGGCAAGCTCATTGTGTACCGTAAATAATAAAAAAGAAAGTATTAGGCCAATACATATATAAGTTAAACCCAAACAGTAAATTGTTTATGAAAAATGAAAATGCAAAATTGAGAGAGAAGGTGATGCGGCCCCGAAGTTGGGCGCTCATGGCTTTACTTCTTCTAATTGCTATGACCGGATGGTCTAAAACACAATCGAATAAACCGATAACCATTAAGAAAAATAATATCACTGTGGTTGCAGCTTTCGATATGATTAAGCAAATAACAGGTGTTTCAATCGTCTACCAAAACGATGCGATCGACAAAAATCAGAAATTGGATCTCAATCTTACGGGTGCTTCATTGACTAAAGCCATGAACACCATCTGCGAGCAGACCGATTTGGAGTATCAGATTCGTGATAATTATGTTTTGGTAAAAAAGAAAATTGCGAAGAATGTCGTAAAAAAAAGTCCGGTGGTTGCCCAACCAGGGTCGTCCAATCACCGAATAGTAAGCGGAGTGGTTGTAGACGAAAAGGGTGAACCATTGATTGGTGTTAACGTCACTCTTGTTGGAACTAAATTTGGTGATGTGAGCGATGCCAACGGACGATTTTCTCTCAGCGCGCCGTCGCATGCCAAATTACTTTTCACCTACGTCGGAATGGTGAGCCGAACAGTAAGTATCGGCAACGAGACCAAGCTCAACATCACCATGAAAGAAGACAATGCGATGATGAACGAAGTTGTTGTCACCGGTTATCAGCAGATAGACCGTCGTAATCTTACTTCGTCTGTCACCTCGGTAAAGATGAAAGATATCGCTTTGCCGGGTGTCTCTTCGATCGACCAGATGCTGCAGGGTCGTATTCCCGATTTGATGATGACCAACTCTAGTGGTGAAATCAACTCAGTGCCGAAGATTCGTATTCGTGGTACTTCTACCTTGATTGGTAACCGCGAACCACTTTGGGTAGTAGATGGTGTCATCGTCAACGACCCTGTGAATCTTTCGGCAGATGTGATCAACGATCCCGATTATGTCAACCGTATCGGTAACGCGATTTCGGGACTCAACCCTCAAGATATAGAGCGCATCGACGTACTGAAAGATGCAGCTGCTACCGCTCTTTATGGAACACGCGCCGCCAACGGTATCATTGTCATCACGACCAAGAAGGGTAGGGTGGGCAAGCCTATTGTATCATATAGCTTCGAAGGCACTTATCGTCGTCGTCCCCGCTATACCGATCACAAAATCAATTTGATGAACTCGCTCGAACGTACTCAGTTCTCTCGCGATTTGGTAGATATGCACTATCAATATCCTTCTGATGTTGCCGATGTGGGCTACGAAGATGCTATCAACAAATACTATAGCGGAGTTTATACTCAAAGTGAGTTTCAGACAGCTGTCAATAAGGCCGAGACACAAAACACTGATTGGTTCAAACTTCTTTGTCAAGACTCATTCTCATCCAATCATAATGTGAATATCTCTGGTGGTTCAGACAAATTCAGATATTATGCTTCGTTGGGCTATACAGATGATAATGATGTGATTAAAAACAATTTGAACAATCGTTATACGGCTTCTACCAATCTTGATTTTACGATCAGCAACCGCATGCAGGCTTCGCTATCTATCAATGCTTACCATAGTAAGCGCCAATATGACCAATCGGATGTTTCTCCTATTGATTATGCTTACAAAACGAGTCGTGTCATACCGGCCTACAACGATGATGGTACTTATTATTACTATAGAAGAGCCGGTTCTGTTCCTGGAACTTCATACAATATCTTGAATGAAATGGACAATAGCTATATGAAACAGACGATGAATGGTATTACAGCTACGATGAATCTGCGCTATCGTTTCACAGACTGGGTCAATATGAACGGCGTGTTCTCTTACGGCAATACAGATACCAGTATCGAAGGATGGTATGGCGAAGATAGTTGGTATGCCGCTCAGCTTCGCGGACTTACTTCCGAACCTCAGAATAGTAGGATGCCTTTTGGTGGTGAATTGTCGACCAATACTACCAATAGTCAGACCTATACAGCTCGTATCCAGGCCAATTTCAACAAAGACTTTGGTGCTGATAAACAACACAATATTAATTTCGTGCTTGGTGGTGAAGCCAATTCAACACTCTACAAAGGCTATTCGTATACCGGGCGTGGATATTATAAAGATAGAGGAGAGAAGTTTGTAACGAGTATTCCCGACAAATATACTTCTTATATCAATTGGCTCACGACGAATGTACCGATTATCGCCGATACCCGAACAAATCTGCTTTCTGTTTATGGAACATTGTCTTATAGCTACAAGCAGTATTTCACCTTCAATGCCAATACCCGTTACGATGGATCCAATAAATTTGGTAGCCGAAGCAATGAGAAGATACTTCCTGTATGGTCTGTATCTGGCTTAGCCAACATTAAGGAGATGACTCACATGAAGAATGACTGGCTGGATGCTTTGGTATGGAAAGTTTCGTATGGTGAACAAGGTAACATGCTCGATGGTCAGACTCCTGTAATGCTGCTCACAAAGGGTTCTTACGATACCCATTATAATGAAATGACTTCTACGGTCAATGCATTCGCCAATCCTGATTTGCGTTGGGAGAAAACTCATTCATTCAATACCGGTATCGAGTCTTCGTTTTTCAAGGGCCGTCTGATGTTGCAGATGGAATATTATTACAAGAAGACGACAGATGCCTTTATGAACAAGACCATTTCTGATGTCAACGGTTATACTTCGTATGTTGTCAATTCAGGAAACATCACCAATAAGGGTTACAACTTCAATATCACGGCAACGCCGGTTCAGACCAAAGATTTCAATTGGTTGATATCTGCCTCGTTCTCGAAGACCATTAATAATATGGAGACTGCTTCGGGACAAGATGCTTACGAACTGAACAGTTATCTGGATGGTACAGCTGTTGTGAAAGGCAAATCTATCGGTACGTTCTATTCTTATAAGTTCGTTGGGTTGAATCCCGAAGATGGTGGCCCGCTGTTCGACGATTGGGAAGACCGTTATGCCGAACTTATCGGATTGTCGAAGAACGAAACTTATACCAAGGTACTTGTCGCTTCGGGCAAACGTGATGCCGATATCACTGGTAGTATCAGTAATACCCTATCTTATAAAGGATGGCGATTGGGAATATTGATGAACTATAGCATGGGCAATAAAGTTCGGCTATTCAAAATATTCGATCAAGGCAACGGTAGCACCATCAGTGGTCCGGCCAATATCTATCCTGAAAACAATCTGAGTAAAGATTTGCTCAACCGTTGGAAAAAGTCGGGCGATGAACGCTATACTAACATTCCGTCTGTGATGAGTTCGAATTCGGCGAATTTTTATAAGTATGCTCGCCATTGGTCGGCAGGTTCTTACTCTAATGTAGTGAAGATTGCCGATGATTCTTGGACCATGTACGATTATTCTGATGCAAGAGTTGTAAGTGGAGATTATTTGCGCTTGTCCAATGTCAGCCTCACATACGAAGTTCCAATGAGTTTCATCGGCAAGTACAAGCTGCAACGTCTGGCGTTTACGCTATCGGGCTCTAATCTATATACTTGGTGTGCCAAAGAGTTGAAGGGTCAGACACCTACTCAGAGCGGTTTCTCTACCGTACAATTGTCTGATACACCATATTATACTTTCGGAGTGAACATTCAATTCTAATTTTAAAAAGACAGACATTATGAAATATCTAAAATATATATCTTTATCGGCTGTTCTGATGTTGTCGGGTTGCTCCAATTATCTGAAAGAATATTCACAAGATACCGATTACGTCAGTTCGTGGAAAGACCTCAACGAAACATTGATTGGTAATTGCTATATGCCGCAGTTCAACTCCAATACATTATCTAATGTTGGTGATAATCAATATTTCATTCATTTCTTGGGTGACGAATTGGTAGAATGTCCTGATAGTTACAACAACTCTAGTATGCAGTACGATTGTAAGGAACGCGTTTTTGGATTGTATACCTGGCAGGCTCGTTCGGGACAGAATGATACATTTACCGGCTTCAACGCAGAAAATGGCAATTGGACAGAATGTTATAAGTATATCAATGTTGCCAATAATATTATCTATTCTCTTGGCGATGTTTCTCAGAATACGAATGAAGAGAAGCTTGGTGTGCTCAAAGTAGATGGAGAGGCACGTTTCTTGAGAGCCTACTATTATTTCTGGCTTGTCAATCTATATGGCAAACCATACGTAGCATCTACTGCAAGTACCGACTTGGGAGTTCCAATCAAGACTTCCGAAAAGGTAGAAGATAAGTACTTCGATCGTAACACCGTTCAAGAAGTTTACGACCTGATTCTTTCTGATCTTCTTCAGGCAGAGACAGATTTGGCACAATATGGTTCGCAGCCTTCTGTCTATCGTGCCGATGTCAGTGCAGTACGTTTCTTGCTGAGCCGCGTTTATCTCTATATGCAAAATTGGTCGAAAGCTTCAGAATATGCACAGAAAGTACTCGATGTTCATTCAAACTTAGTACAGCTTGCCAACTTGAAGTCCGGAGCTGCATTTATTTCTCCTTCTTCCGTAGAAACAATATTCTCGATGGGAAGTAACTCACTGCCATGCTTCACAGTGTATGAGTATAAAGGCTTCAAAATTTCGGATGACATATATAATATGTATGACAATGACGACCTTCGCAAAACGAAGTTCATGTGGCACAACGGAACATTCCAAGGTTATACTAAGTTGGAAATGAAGGGAACCACAACTATTGAAGAGACAGATCCATCTTACTATTTCAATGCTTATAGCTATGGTTGGCAAATGAATCTCTGCGATATGTCCGATAAATTTGTCTTCCGTTCTGCCGAGGCTTATTTAATTAAAGCTGAAGCCGATGCTTACTTGGGAAAAGAAGACGAGGCCCGTTCGCTTATCAACAAACTACGTGCTGCACGCTATGCTTCGTCGAGCAACTATACGGTAACTGCAACTGGTGAAGACCTGGTGAAACTTATCCGTAATGAACGTGAACGTGAATTGTTACTAGAGGGACAACGTTGGTTCGACCTCCGCAGATATGGCGTTTGCGAGAAGTATCCCGAATCGAAACGTATCGTTCACGATTATTACTATTATAGCGACCGTTATTCTTCCGAGAAGACCGGTTGCCATAGATATGTTCTCGAACCTAATGATTGGGGCTACACCTTGCCTATTCCAAATGAAGTATTGGAATTCAATACCGGTATGAAGAATAACGAACGTGGTAATCGTACTTATACAGTTGTACCACTAAATTAAGAAAGGAAAGTAAAATGAAAATATATCAGACGTTATTTTATTCGGCTCTTGTGATGCTTTCTTTATCTTCTTGTAGCAAAGAGGGTGACTTGGAGCCTAGTGGTGCAGACAAAAACTATTTTGCTGCCGATGATAATGCTACCGACGAAGAATCTGTATTGCGTCGCGACTTCTACAAAAAGAATAGCAGCTATGTGCTTTTCAACGATACATTGCGTCGCGAAGAACTTGGTGCAGATGCCAATGGCGTGATGCAGTATTTCATAGAGACGGTAGATGTGCCTTATACAATGAACAGTACTCCATTCTATGCTTACAAGTATCAGTATATGACCGATATCAGTAACAAACGTTCGGCAGTTTCGTTTGTCGAAGATGATTTGTTGCCTCATTTGTCGGCCAAACTTCGTCCTTTCTCTTGGTTGCTTGTCAATCATGTCACAAAATATGGTGTTTCTGATAATGTGTATACTTACAATTCAGATCCATTGTTTGTGGTAGGCAATAGAGCTACTGCCGTAGCTCTCGAAACATTGCAGGGTATGGACGAATCTCAGAAATCTGAGTTTGCCAAGACAATTCTTGGTGGTATCATCGCCAATAAGGTAGTAGCACAGACAACTGCTACATTGGAGCCGTTTACTAAATATAGCTCTTCTCTTTATGGCACTTATACTACCGACTATGTATGGACCGAAGAAGAAAACTTGCTTGCTATGAATAAAGCTGGTTTCGTCACTGCTCATTATTATGATATTTATTTGATGTACAATACCTATCCATCTAAAGAAGAAGATATTGCTTCTTTTGCCAAACTTGTTGTCGAGAAGACGCAGGCAGAGGTACAGGCTCTTTATCCTGATAATACTACAATACTTACCAAGTACTTGGCAATGAGGGCTATTGTTTCTAATTTGGGTTATGTTTTTTAATTTCTAACACGTTATGACAATGAAGAAATTACATATATTCTTATTTATATTGTTGCCACTTATCGGTTTGATGAGTTGTAGCAAAGACAATAAAGATGAAAATGCTCCGTCAATCACTCCCGAAGCTAGCGGAACCATGACGGATGTACGAGATGGGGCCACTTATCATTGGGTACGCTATAATGGTCTGGACTGGACAGTAGAGAATAGCCGTTATAATACCGGTGATGCCAATTGCACTGTTTATTATACAAACAAAGCTATTGGTCAGGATGATAGTTCTAATGATTCGTTGACTGTGAAGAATTATGGCTATCTCTATAATTTGAAAGGAGCCAAAGCTGCAGTGCCCGATGGATGGAGACTTCCTACCGATGAAGATTACAAAAAGTTGGAACAAGCTCTTGGGATGTCTTCTGCCGAAGCTGATGCTGATGGTTGGCGTGGCTCTTATCAGGCTACACTGCTCACGCAAAGTGAACAAGGTTCTCAGTTGGCTTTCAAGTATGGTGGACTCTACGATGCAAACAGTACGTCGTATTCTTCATCTTTGCATTATCTATGGCAAACAGCATACGGCTATTATTGGTCAGCTACCGAGATCACCGATTCTGGAGTGGCATATTTTCGTAAAATTCAGTAT
>DAIUBN010000038.1:0-18248 GCA_036846645.1 Bacteroidaceae bacterium
AAGACTTTATCTACATCATCGAGTTGAAACTCGATGGCAGTGCCGACGAAGCACTACAGCAGATAGAAGAGAAAGGCTACGCCGCACCATTCGCCAACGACTCGCGTACCTTATATAAAATAGGTGTAAACTTCTCTTCGGAAACAAGAGGGGTGGAAGAATGGAAAATCGAGAATTAAGAATCAATATTTAAAACCAATTTCCTCTTACATCAATTGGGAAGTGTAGATACTTTGGAGTTCGCTCCGTTTTATGCAACCTATAGAAATCTCTAATTCGGATAGAGATAACAGCATACTCAAGGTGCAGGCACAATAACGATAACAGGACGATATGCCTGTTTCAGTATTCTCTACTGTAAACAAGCATATCATCTATTAAGATTTTAAAATATTGTTATAGACCTTTCAACAACGCCAAGCAGTACGATTCAGAGCATCATTTGGGACGAACCAAATTCATAAACTCTTCGCGCGTTTTGGCTTGATTGAAAGCTCCGGTAAAATCGGAAGTGGTGGTAATTGAATTCTGCTTTTCTACACCCCTCATCTGCATGCACATGTGGCGAGCTTCGAGTACTACCATTACGCCAAGTGGATTGAGGGTGTCTTGAATGCATTGTTTGATTTGAGTCGTCATTCGTTCTTGAACCTGCAAACGATGAGCAAAGATATCAACGACGCGAGCTATTTTACTGAGTCCGGTGATATATCCGTTAGGGATATAAGCTACATGAGCTTTACCATAGAAAGGTAGCATGTGGTGCTCGCAGAGCGAAAAGAAGTCTATATCTTTAACGATAACCATCTGACTATAGTCTTCTTTGAACTTAGCTGAAGAGAGGACGGCATGAGGATCCATTTTGTAACCTCTCATCAAGGTAAGCATTGCTTTTGATACTCTTTCGGGAGTTTTGATAAGTCCTTCACGATTCACATCTTCTCCCAACAGAGAAATGATTTTACTGTAGTGATCTTCTAGTTCGATTAAGTTCGTTTCATCTACTTTTGGATTGTCAAGCATAGTACAAAAGATTAATTAGTTAATTATAATGATACGTTTACACGGTCTTTGACAATAGAGACTTCGTGAAAAACGCGGGTTGCTTTTAGTTTACGCATCATGGAATAGGCCTCTTCCATGGATCTGAAATCGCCTACACGGCAAAGCCAACGTGGAGGACTGAAGAAAGAATAAACAGATACTTCGGGAAAGAAATTGCGAACATCTGATGCTGTCCTCATCGCCTCGAGCTTTGCAGTTCGAGTATTAT
This sequence comes from Bacteroidaceae bacterium, assembly GCA_036846645.1. Lineage (GTDB taxonomy): Bacteria > Bacteroidota > Bacteroidia > Bacteroidales > Bacteroidaceae > JAAYUD01. Next base: position 1,274 of record DAIUBN010000038.1, read on the forward strand.
TTCCGGCGTATACCTGAACACGATATCCAGCTACTTTGATAATCTTCCTAGGAGCTTGCTCTACTACACCATCCAAACTAACATCGACTGGCGAAGTGAACGATTCTTCTTTCTTCGCAGCTGCCTTATGTTTCGCTGCAGAAACGACTTCTTCATCCTCATCATCATTGAGTTCTACAACAGGCTTGGAAGATTTCTTCTCGTCACGAGAAATCGTATTGCCCTTGACAGAAGATGAATTGGAGGTAGAAGAAGGTGCAAGACGCTTGCCACCACCAATCAAAGCTGTTATAGATTCATCTTGATGGATAGTGACTTTTCCTTTACCTGCTTCATTGGCCTGCAAGCGATGGATAATAGTAGTCTGAGCATTGATTGCTACAGAGAATGTCAGAAACAAAAGTAAACTAATATATCGCATATAATTATTGTTTTACACTAAAGGGATAAATGTGGGGCGACCAAAGTTGCCGCCCTACATTATATAGAATCATTTAGTCTTTCCAAGCATCAATGATACCCTTGAAATCGGCAGCCTTCAAAGCAGCGCCACCAATCAAACCACCATCAACATCGGGTTGAGCGAACAACTCTTTTGCATTAGATGGTTTGCAGCTACCACCATAAAGAATAGAAGTATTCTCTGCAACAGCAGCATTGTACTTCTTGGCGATAGTAGCACGGATAAATTTATGAATCTCCTCAGCCTGAGCAGAAGTAGCAGTTTTGCCTGTACCGATAGCCCAAACAGGTTCGTAAGCAATGATTACTTTACCAAAATCTTCGGCAGAAAGTTCGAATACAGATTCCATCTGTGCTGCTACAACTTCTTCTTGTTTGTTTGCTTCGCGCTCTGCGAGAACTTCACCAACACAGAAGATAGGAGTCAAACCATTAGCCAAAGCCAACTGTACTTTTGGTTTCAGTGTCTCAACTGTCTCACCATAATATTGACGACGTTCTGAGTGACCTAAGATAACATACTTAGCACCTGTAGAAGCTACCATAGAGGCAGAAACTTCGCCAGTATAAGCGCCCGATTCTTTGTCTGCACAGTTTTCTGCACCGACACCGATTTTGGCAGCATCAACAACAGGAACAACCGAAGCAAGATGAATAAACGGAGTGCAGATGATAACATCGCAATTTGGCTTTTCGGCAGCCAATACTTCATTTACTTCCTTTGCAAGAGCAACACCCTCTTGGAGAGTCTTGTTCATTTTCCAGTTTCCTGCAACAATTTTCTTTCTCATTTTCTTTTTTATTAAAGGGTTAAAATATCTGTTCCATTCGTGTTCCAACTGATTTTCGAGTTTATTGCCGAGCAATATATCGAGGACAATAATAAATATCAATGGCAAGAAGAACCACAACAAGATGTTGCGCATAGCTTTTCCGTTGGTATGGTCGCTCGCCCATCCGATAGGTATCTTGTCGAGTTTGCCGTTGAGCTCACTCTCATCAAAAAATTCGTTGTCGCTCCATTTATTATAGATGGTTCCGTTCTTCAAGAGCATCAGCCCAGGATTGGAGCGAATCACTGTCTTCAATAATATATTATCCGAATGACAGAAAGGATATTCTGCTCCGGTTTTATCGCGCCAATCATCAATCGCATCATCCGAAGAAGATGTCAAAGCATAAAAATGATATCCATTGGCGTGACAATACTCATAGAGGGTATTGATAGCATCAATCTCGCTATCATCAGCATCTTCTAATGTAGGGAATATCAGCAAGAAAGTATAACTCGTATCGGCAAGAACTGTCTGCGAAATATCTTCTTGTGTATCGACATCAATCATCGAAAAATCGGAGATTGGTGGTTCGTAGCCTTTCTTTTTCACGATGGTGCGGCGATCCACATAAGTCCAAGTGCTATCAGGATAATTGTCGACTGTAAACTCTTTCGTTTCGTTTCCCTTCTTCATAATAAATATAGTCTCCAATTCGCTCAGTTTCTCACCTGGCGGAACCGTCATGGCTTTAGGGATGTTAGTGCCTATCTTGAACGGACGAAAATCTAAAGGAGGAAGGAATGTCAGACTAAAGCCACACAGAATGCAAGAGAACAAACTACAATAGAGAGCTACCAGCCAATCAAATTTCTCGCTGACGAATCGGAAAATAAGTTTCTTATAACGCCACACTAAAATAGAACAAGCCAGTAATACAACATTTTTAAAGAAAGTCTCCCAATTGGTCAGGATCAATGCATCTCCGAAGCAACCGCAGTCGTGCACCGGATTTTTAATGGCTATATATAAGGTAAGGGGAGTATAGAAGGCCATCAAGACCAACGAAAGGAATGACGCTGTAATACGTCTGATACCAAACAAGAAGTATGCACCGATGATAAATTCTACAAATGCCAGAACAAAAGAAGAGACACCTGGCACAAAAGAATTCTTGAGCGTTATCATCCCGAACGCCTGTAAATAATCTTGTATTTTATATTTGGTGCCAAGCAAATCAACCAATTTGACAAACCCCGAGAAGAGGAATACAACCGCCAAAATAAGACGGCTTATATTGACACACCAGATAAGAATAATATGTGACCTCTTAATTTCCAAAATCTATCTTTATCAATGCAAACACTGAATAGTTTATCATATCCATATAATTGGCATCAACGCCTTCGGATACCAATGTCTTACCCTCCAAACTTTCTATACTCTTTGTGCGATAGATCTTCTGAAGAATCATATCGGTATAAGAGGTGATGCGCATCAACCGCCAAGCCTCATCATAATCATGATTCTTGGCCAACATCAATTCCATCGACTGTTTGGCATATTTATCGTATAGACGAAGTATATTTTCATGGTTATCATCTTCTTTATCTATATAGCCTAGTTCCAATTGAATAAGTCCCATAATGCCATAATTGACAATAGCCACAAACTCGCCTCTAATATCTTCGTGAACAAGAGATACACCCTTTATTTCGATACTTCTTATCCGATTGGCTTTTATAAAGATCTGATCGGTAATAGAAGAGGGTCTCATTACACGCCATGCCGTACCATAATCGTGCATTTTCTTGGCGAAAAGTTCACGACAGCCAGCTATTACTTTTTCAAATTGTTGTTTAGTATCTTCCATTTTCTTTTCTCTACGCGACAAAGGTAACAATATTTGAACAAAGAAAAAAGAAGGGCGCTTCAAATAATATTAAAGCGCCCTAATTATATTGTATTACAAAATTTATGAACAACGCAAAATCTGACCAGGACGTAGCTTCGTACTTGGAGCAAGACGGTTCAATTCGCAAAGTTTATCTACAGAGATTTTATACTGACGAGCAACCTTAGCTAGGGTTTCGCCATGTTTTACAACGATATAGCGTACTACATCTGCATTGCTTTCTGATTCTTCAGTTCCGGCATATTTTTCAGCGCCAGTACTATGGAATGTATAAGTATCAGCTACAACATCCTGCATAGGGAAGTTGAACATTAAAGCAGGGTCGATAGCTATACCTAAGAAACGTGTTTCGAAATGAAGATGAGAACCTGTAACATGACCGGTAGCTCCACCTAAACCAATTGCTTCGCCAGCTTTCACATTCTGGTTTTCTTCAACCATTTGCTTAGACAAGTGACCATATACAGTTTCGAGTCCATTATTATGACGGATAACAATATATTTACCATATCCTTTACCTTCATAATTGACTACACGGACTTTTCCGGCAAAAGCAGAATAAATAGTATCGCCTATTTCGCATTTGATATCAAGTCCTTTATGCATTCTACCCCAACGTGGGCCAAAAGGAGACGTAATCTTGCGGTTTGGTGTAGGCATTGCGAAACCTCTTAAATCAAATGTAAAAGAGCTGGGTATAATTGCACCCCGCATTGATACATATTTATTATTCCAGCCTGGATAAAGGCTGAGAGCAGGATATGCAGATTGCTCGGCACGAATTTGACGTTGCAATGCCAATGAATCTACACTTCTCAATTTTCTGTCAATCGGGGCTTGCCTTGCAATGAGATCTTGCGCCATACACGTCGCGCTCATCATTGTAGCAGAAGCAATAACTAATGTTTTAATCCAATTAAATTTCATTCAATATTAATTTTCTTTTCTCGCTGTTTATATTATTGAGGGCGTTTCAAAAGAAACTGAAAGTAAAGCGAGAATCATTATATTAATATGGCCTTAAAAAAGCCGTTTTTCTTTCATTCAGTTCAAAGGTAATAAAAAACTCTGAGAAAGCAATTACCCCGTTAACTATTTTTTTCTCTTTGATTCAGACCATTTTAGCAATAATACGGGTCATAGTAGTATGAAACCTTAAAAATAAGGGGGAACATGTTTTTCAGCATAAAAATGGTATTTCGCCCCATTCTTAACAAAATTTTAGCTTACTGACGACCAATTTATGTTTTCTGCATGAAGTTGATCCAATTGTTTCCACATCACCTGATTATGAGGCATGTTGCGTTTGGGATCTTCTTCTATAATATGCTGTGCTTCAGTCCGCACGAGTTGCAAAAGTTGTCCATCGGTAGCAATATTCGCTATTTTGAGTTCAAATGGCATTCCGCTCTGCTGTGTCCCTTCCAAATCACCTGGTCCTCTCAGTTTTAAATCGGCTTCGGCAATTTTAAATCCATCATTGCTTTCGCACATTATTTTGATACGCTGTTTGGTATCTGCTGCCAGCTGATAGGACGTCACCAGTATACAGTAAGATTTATCAGAACCACGGCCCACCCGTCCTCGAAGCTGATGGAGCTGTGAAAGTCCGAAGCGTTCGGCGTTCTCTATAATCATCACCGATGCGTTGGGAACATTGACTCCAACTTCGATAACGGTAGTTGCCACCATAATTTGTGCTTGTCCCGAAACGAACAATTGCATCTGCTCATCCTTTTCGGCAGATTTCATTTTGCCATGTACCTTACATATATTATAGGTAGGGAAAGCAGCTTTAATCTGTTCATATCCCTCTTCGAGATTCTTCAAGTCCATCTTCTCACTTTCCTTGATAAGAGGATAGACGATATAAACTTGCCTGCCTTGTTCTATTTCCTTGGCAATAAATTGATGGAGTTCGGGTATTCTGTTATCGTATTGATGGATTGTAGTAATCGGTTTGCGTCCGGGAGGTAGTTCGTCGATTACCGAAACATCCAAATCGCCGTAGACCGTCATGGCCAGGGTACGAGGTATAGGAGTTGCTGTCATAACCAAGATATGAGGAGGCTGAACACTTTTATTCCACATTCGTGCCCGCTGAGCCACGCCAAACCTATGTTGTTCGTCAATAACAACCAATCCAAGAGAATAAAATTCTACGGTGTCTTCGAGCAGAGCATGAGTACCTATTATAATAGGTATATCACCCGACTTAAGTCCGGCATAAATATCTTCGCGTTTTTTCCCCTTTACAGATCCGGTCAGTAGTTCGGAACGAATGCCCATCTTATTTAATATAGCAGAAATCGTTTCGAAATGCTGATTGGCAAGTATTTCAGTAGGAGCCATCAGGCATGCCTGATATCCGTTATCGATGGCAATAAACATACTCATCAGAGCCACCATCGTCTTGCCGCTACCGACATCTCCCTGGAGCAGTCTGTTCATCTGACGCCCACTCCCCATGTCCGAACGAATTTCTTTCATCACCCTTTTCTGCGCACCTGTCAGTGCGAATGGCAGATAATTGAAATAGAAATTATTGAAATGGTCTCCTACCCTTCCAAAGATATATCCTTTATATTTCTGACGTCTATCATTTACATAGCGCAAAATATCTAGCTGAACATAAAACAGTTCTTCAAACTTCAACCGATATTGAGCCTTTCGTAACAGAGCATCGTTTGGAGGAAAATGAATATAACGAACAGCATCACTCAAAGACATCAGATGATTGCGTTCGATCAAATAATCAGGAAGAGTCTCTGCAATCTGTCTTGCATAAAGATTGACAGCAATAGCCATTACTTTCTCAATGCTGCGGGTATTGAGAAAGCTTTTCTTCATCTTCTCTGACGTATTATAAAATGGTCGCAGCCCTACAAATTGATTGTTGTCCGGATTAAACTCCTCAACATCCGGATGAGACAAGTTGATACGGCCATTGAATACCGCAGGCTTACCGAAGACGACATAAACTTTATTGACCTTATATTTTGATACAACGTATTTTATACCCTGAAACCATACTAAATCAACAATTCCTGTTCCATCAGAGAAATGAGCAACAAAACGTTCATGCTTTCCTTCTCCTATTGTATCGAAACCTAAGATCTGTCCCTTGAGTTGCACATACGGCATAGCCAAATCAATATCACGAATCTGAGTCATCCGACTTCTATCGACATATCGATAAGGAAAATAATAAAGCAAATCGTGAACAGTGGATACAGAAATCTCTTTATTGAATAGTGTAGCCCGCTTAGGACCGACACAATACAAAGCACTAATATCGGTGGTATAAGTTACATCGGGCATTGAAGTAAAGCATTTGCTATGATTAAATCAAAAGGAGTCGTAAGCTTGACATTCTCTCTATTACCTTCAACCAAATAGATTTTTTCGCCCAGGCGTTCGACAACTGATGCATCGTCCGTAAAATCCTTCTGAAACGTTTGTTGATAAGCCTCATGCAAAAGTTGGGCATCAAACACCTGGGGCGTTTGTACCAACTTATATTGATCACGAGGTACAGCAATACTATCCTCTCCCGATAAATGGCGCAAGCTCTCGACTACTTTTATAACAGGAATTACGGCACGGTGAATCTCGGCCTCCTTAAAACAATTCAGAATAACTTTATCTGAAACGAATGGACGAACTCCATCATGGACGCCAACAACACCTTCTTGAGGCACCAATGACAAGCCATTCTTCACAGATTGGAAGCGACTATCGCCCCCATCAGCAATGAGATGTTCGATAGAGAAATCATATTGCTTACATAACAGCCTCCAATAATCTTGTTGATCGGCAGGCAGAACAAGCACAATTCGGAACGTACTATCTGCATGATAGAACGCCTCGATAGTGCGCATCAGAACAGGCTTTCCTCCAATAGGAAGAAATTGTTTCGGGAGATTGATTCCCATCCGCAAACCTTTTCCGCCGGCAACAATAATTATCGAACGAGTCATATTATATTATAGCAAACACCTTTTATATTCTTCTATTGCCTGTTTCAAACCTAGATAAAGAGCATCACAAATCAAAGCATGTCCGATTGAAACCTCATCCAACCATGGAATACATTGATGGAAATAAGTCAGATTGATAAGATTCAAATCGTGCCCTGCATTCAGTCCGAGTCCGCAAGAGCGGGCAGTTCTGGCAGCCTCAACAAAAGGAGCTATAGCCTCTTGCCTATTCTTACTATAATTTGCAGCGTATGGACCGGTGTACAGTTCAACTCTATCGGCACCTGCTTTGGCAGCATACTTCACCATTTCGGTATCAGCATTGACAAAAACCGAAGTACGTATGCCTTGTTGATTGAAGCGATCGAGCACTTCGGTCAAGAAGTCTTGATTGGCCTTAGTATCCCATCCGGCATTCGAAGTAATCTGATTGGGGCCATCGGGCACAAGAGTCACCTGATGCGGTTTGACTTCCAATACCAATTCGATGAACTCGGGAGAAGGATTTCCTTCAATATTGAATTCTGTACGAAGTTCGGGGCGAAGTTGGAATACGTCAGAACGGCGTATGTGTCTTTCATCAGGACGGGGATGAACAGTAATACCTTGCGCACCGAAGTTTTCGCAATCGAGAGCGACCTTCAATACATCAGGCAAATTACCACCGCGAGCATTTCTTAAAGTGGCTATTTTATTAACATTTACACTTAATCTAGTCATAGAGTTTAATCTTCAAAATTTAGTTAATATTATTTTAACAGTTAGCAAAAGTACAAAATAATACGAATACAAAGACGTTAATAATGAAAAAATATAGCTTTTTTGCCCAACTATGATTCCTTTTTAGTATTTTTGCTCATAAATGCGAAATTAGGCTGCATCTCAGCAATAAAAATGAATTCATTCTTCATTTATTTTGTACTGCTTTCGGTTTGCACTATCTTTGCATTTAGAAGCAAAGTTAAATTAATAATATAGAATTAATTAAGAACAAATATGGCGATTATTAAATGTCCTGAATGTGGCCAGTCAGTATCAGAGCTCGCGGCCAATTGTCCTGGTTGTGGATGTCCTATCAACGGCAATATCGACAGATGTCCCGAATGTGGTGAAATAGTCCTCAAATCGTATACAGAGTGTCCTAAGTGCCATTGTCCTATCAAGCAATTCGAAGAGAAGAAGGCCAATGGAGAATTCTTCTATAAGAAAGCATTTGATGCCTTCAATACCGGTCAGATATCTCAGGCAAGCAATTACCTCGAACAAGCCTTGAGTGATACTCCTAATGATCCTCAACTGCTTGATTTGAAATCGAAGATTGACTCAAGACTTCAGGTAAACGAGCAAAAATATAGTGAGGCTCAGCATTTGTTCGAAGAGAAACACAATGTTTCGGCATTGGCTCTCATCAACAAATTGATTGCTACCGACCCTGCCGATAAATACAATGCACTCAAAGACCAAATTCTTTCTGCTATTATCAGTGAGCAGCTTGCCAAAGCGAATGCTCTTTTAGAGGCAAAGAAGCCTGAAGAAGCTGTTGAAGTATTGATGAAAGCAAAATCTTTTGATGCAGACAATCTTGAAGTAAAGCATTTGTTAGATACTGCAAACGAGAAAGTAGCGAAGAAGAAACGTTCGAAACGCAATATTATTATTTCTATTATTTCTGTTGCTGTCGTTGCCATATTAATCGGTGCCTTTTATTTCTTTAGCAGTATGCAGGCAGAAGATAATGCTTGGGACAGACTACAGACATCAACCAATCTGAATGACTATCAGGAATTCCTCGCCGAATATCCTAACGGCAGACACTATGCAGAAGCAAAAGCTCTATATGACAAACTCAGTGCCGAACTTACCGACTGGGCAAGCGTATCTGCATCGGTAGATAAATATGCCGTAAAAGCCTTCCTTTCTAAATATCCAAATGGCGTATGCGCCAGCCAGGCAAAGAACAGACTCGACTCATTGAGCTGGGTAGACGCTTGCCACATCAACAAACCGGAGGCTTTTGCTCAGTATATGGTTGATTTTCCAAATGGTAAATATTTCAGCGAGGCACAACAGAAATCCAGTCAGCTGAAAGATATGGAAGTATCACCCAATGAGCAAAACCAAATTATGAATGTCATTTCTCAATTCTTCACCGGTATTGCCGCCAAAGATGAAACGCAACTTCTTTCGAGTGTTGAATCGACAATGACCAAGTTCTTAAATAAGAGGAATGCTACTAAAGCTCATGTTCTGGCCTTTATGAATCAGATGCATGCTTCAGATATGACATCAATTGCATTTACCGTAAACAATGATTTGAAGATTGCCAAGAAACAACTTTCTGACGGGCAGTATTCTTACGCTGTAACTTGTACGGTAGACGAAAAGATTGAGCGCTCGGAACCAGGAGAAACCTTTATCAACTACGGAGTGACGTTCGAGGTTGATAACTTTATGAAGATTTCGTCTCTTGGACTGAAAAAGATTTCTTCGAGCTCTAACCAACAGTAAAACTGAGCCATGAGTAACAAAGGAGTATTGATACTGCTTGTGGTGCTCGTCGCCATTTTTGGCATTATTCTGACATGCCCTAATAAAGAAGACCACCAAAGTGCCATCGCCGCCAAGGTTACAGATATTATCAAAAGTGATAGTGTTGCCTCATCAAGTGGCATTGGTGCATTGGGCGCTGCTGTTGTCAGCAAGTTTGTAGAAGCTGCCGTAACCAATGTGGTAACAGTAAACAACTACTTTTTCTTTTCTATCGGCTCCGTGAGCTATAATAATGAGAAGGCAGTTGTCAGCATCGGTGTAGTGCATCACGTCTTTTGCCTCTTCAGCAAAGAAGATTTAGCAAAATTCGATACGGCGGGCGGAGGAACAGGAAACGATTTAGAAAATAGCGGAAGCGAAGAAGGAGAATAACAACATCAGATAGTGACATGAAACCGTGTAAATTTTGGATTGCACTACTATTGCCTTTACTTTTATTGAGTTGCGGAGAAAAACCGTCGACGACCCGTTCGGGACTGAAGACGAAAAACTTCCAGACGCAGATAGAAGGAAAGGCGACAGCATTGTATGTGCTTTCCAATAAGAACGGGATGGAAGTCTGCATCACCAATTATGGCGGACGAGTCGTTTCTATCATGGTGCCCGATAAAAAAGGAAAATTCCTTGATGTGGCATTGGGATGCGACTCGATAGGTGGATATCTGCTTCATCCATCCGACCTCGGCGCTATTATCGGAAGATTTGCCGGCGGAATACACAGCAAGCGGATGAACTATCATCCCGTCAAAGCTACAACAGATATCAAAGATATAGGCAACAACCAAGGATTTCAGAATAAAGTTTTTGATGCCCAGCAATTGGGAGATTCTAAACTAGTGCTGACTTACATATCAAAAGACGGAGAAGATGGATTCCCTGGCAACTTAATCTGTTCTATTACCTATAAAGTAACCGACGACAATTCTCTTGATATCTCTTTCGATGCTGGTACAGACCGTTCATCACTTATCAATATATCCAACTATATTTATTTCAATCTGAACGGTACACCCTCCTACCCATGCTACAACGACCAGCTGTCTATCAAAGCCAAGAACTTCTTGCCCATCAATAGCGAGAAAACACCTTTGGCAAAGACAGCAAAAGCTATCGGTACGCCGCTCGATTTTAATCACCCTACCACGATCGATAAAAATATTCGCAACGGAAGTGATACACAATTGAAGAATGGCAATGGTTTCAACCACTGTTATCTGTTGAACAATAAAGAAGATATTTCTCATCTTTGCGCCACGCTATTTTCCTCACATTCGGGCATTATGATGAAGCTCTATACTACAGAACCTATACTATTCTTCTATTCGGGCAACCAGCTGGATGGGACATTAATTGGTAAACAGAAAACGATCTATAATCAACACTCGGGCATCGTATTGGCTCCTCAAGGATACCCTGACATATCCAATCGGCCTTCGAGCTGGCCTTCCAATCTGCTGAAGCCGGGACAAAAGTACAGATGGCATACCATCTATCACTTTTCTGTAGTTAAATAATCAAATCATATAACCTTATTTATTATGAATATAGAAATCAAAAAAAGCTGTATCTTCCTCCACGATATCCATATCCATGCTTTCCATGGAGTTGCTCCCCAAGAGAGAAAAGTAGGTAATGATTTTCGTATCAATATCAAACTTTATTTTGATATGATGAAAGCATGCAATTCCGACAATCTGGCAAACACAATAAGTTATGCCGATGTATATGAAGTAATCAAAGAAGAGATGATGAAGCCTTCTTCATTACTAGAAAATGTATGTGGCAGAATAATAGAAGAACTGTTTGATAAGTTTGATAAAGTGAAAGAGATTGAAATATCTCTTGCAAAACGAAACCCACCAATGAATGCAGATATTGAAGAAGCAGGAGTGGAAATAACTTGCAGAAGAGACGATCTTGACAACAGGTCTTTATGATAGGAAGTAACTCACCAACGCAATTTGCTGAATTTGTGTTTGGAGTACAAATAATATTGAAATAAGATACTCTTCGTATACCGTTCGGGAATAACAAACAACACACTAGCCTCTTTGTTTTGTCTTCTCGCCTCATCATATCGATGGCATCTCTCTCTAAATTGATGACGTGCTTTGAACACTGCCATTGCATTCTGATAACTACCTTTGGCCATAAAAGACATCGCGGCAACAAAATCCCAGAACCGACGGATACGCATCACCTTTTTCAGTTCGGCATCGTCGGGAGTATTTTTATATAGCATCACCAGATTATTACGGAAGTTGAGCAAGGTCTTCATTGGATTTTCTTTCTGCAAAGTAGCTCCTCCCACATGATAGACAACACTCTGCGGTATGCAGACAATGCCCAGACCTCTCGAACGCAGACGCCAGCACAAATCAATTTCTTCCATGTGAGCAAAGAAACTGCCATCCAGTCCACCAGCCTTGCGGTATTCTTCAAGTCGAATGAACAGAGCGGCACCAGTAGCCCAAAAGATAGGTAGCGGATCATCGTACTGATGAGTATCTTTTTCTACAGTAGAAAAGATTCTTCCCCGGCAAAACGGATAACCGTTTTTGTCGATAAAGCCACCCGATGCACCGGCATATTCGAATAGTTCGGGCTTTCGGTAACTCAATATCTTCGGTTGGCAAGCCGCAACTTCAGGATGAGCATCCATATAAGATATAAGAGGAGTGAGCCAATCGGTTCTGATATCGACATCAGAGTTCAACAGAACGACATACTCTGATTCTACGCGCTGAAGGGCTTTGTTGTAGCCATCGGCAAAACCATAGTTCTTTTCGAGCATAATGAGACGAACATCGGGATAATCGCGTTTCAACACATCTACCGTATCATCTTTCGAGCCATTATCGGCTACACATATTTCGATGTCATCCCCTACAGAATGATTAATCACAGATGGCAGAAACTTCTTCAACATCTCACAACCATTCCAGGTCAATATGACAACAGATACTTTTTTCATTCTATAATCGTTCCCTTAAGTGCATTCTCTTCTTCGTTCATCTCGCCAAGCATAACATTTACAATTTGATTATTGAGATGTTCACCGTTTTCTACTTCTACCCTAATATAATTGGGAGTGAAACCATGAGCAGGCATTCCTTTTTTGGGCTTTTCGATCAACACCGGCATTGTCATTCCAATGTGTCGGCGATAAAAAGCTTTCAGTTTCTCTTCAGAGAGTTGCATCAAACGCTGACTGCGCAGATGCTTTGTTTGTGGCGATACCACGTAATCTATCTTCAGAGCTTGCGTACCAGGACGTTCCGAATAGCTGAATACATGGAGCTGAGTGATATCCAAGCTTTTGATAAATTCAAAACTCTCTTCAAACAGTTCATCGGTTTCACCACGAGTGCCGACAATAACATCTACCCCAATAAAAGCATCAGGAATATCACGTTTGATAAGTTCCACCTTCTCTGCAAAGAGTGCCTTATCATATCGACGATGCATCAATTTGAGCACTCCGTCCGAACCAGACTGAAGTGGGATATGGAAATGAGGCATAAATCTCTTAGAATGAGCCACAAAATCGATGGTCGAATCGTGAAGTAGATCGGGTTCCAAAGAAGAGATTCTATATCTCTCAATACCTTCAACGTCATCCAATGCCTTCACAAGATCATCAAAAGTCTCGCCGGTAGATTGGCCGAAATCACCCATGTTCACACCCGTCAGAACAATTTCTTTACCGCCTTCGGCAACTACTCCTTGAGCCTGTTGAATCAAAGATTCGATACTTGGATTACGACTTCTGCCGCGAGCAAAGGGAATGGTGCAATAAGTACAGAAATAATTGCAGCCATCTTGAATCTTCAAGAAGTAGCGAGTGCGGTTTCCTCTCGAACAAGAAGGCACAAAAGTACGAATATCTTTGGTAGGAGTCACGGCTATATTGCCCTGCTTCTTCTGCAAATCTTGCAGATAGTCTAGAATATTATTTTTCTGATCGGCGCCAAGCACCACATCCACACCTTCTATTCCGGCAACTTCTTCCGGCTGAAGCTGAGCCATACAACCGGTAACAACAATAAAAGCTTCGGGATGCTGACGGACAATACGATGAATATACTGCCGACCTTTCTTATCGGCCACTTCTGTCACAGTACAAGTATTAATCACACAAACATCTACTCTCTCTCCGCTGCGGGCAGTATGAAATCCTGCCCCTTTCAATATCTTTCCAATCGTAGAAGTCTCTGAAAAGTTCAATTTGCAACCTAGTGTATAGTATGCAGCACTCTTATTTTCGTAAATTGTTGTATCTATCATGACCGCAAAGTTACACATTTAAGACTTAACTTACATGAAATATAAAACTTTAATGTTATTTTTGCAACATAATTATTGACTAACAATGATAAAAGAGAACTTTATAAAACTCTACGAGAATAGTTTTCGAGAGAATTGGGATCTTCCCTGTTATACAGATTACGGAGAATCAACGACATTTACTTACGGCGAAGTTGCCGAGCAGATTGCCCGTTTGCATTTACTTTTCAACCATTGCAAAATACAGCGTGGCGACCGTATTGCCTTGATTGGCAAGAACAGTTCACGTTGGTGCATTGCCTATCTGGCAACCATCACTTATGGTTGCGTCATCGTTCCTATTCTACCCGATTTCAATCCCAACGATGTACATTATATTATAGAACATTCCGAATCGACTTTCTTGTTCACCAGCGACCTGATTTGGGAGTCGCTAGAAGAGAGCAGGATGACAGGCATCAGAGGAGCCTTCTCGCTCACCGACTACCGTTGCCTTTATCAAAGAGATGGAGAAACAATTCAGAAGTTCTTGAAATATATCAAGACTCACATGAAAAAAACCTATCCGAAAGGCTTTCACAGTGAAGATGTGCAATACCCGCCGATTTCGAACGACCAACTCATGCTCATCAATTATACTTCCGGAACTACAGGTTTCAGCAAAGGTGTCATGCTATCGGTCAACAGTCTTGCCGGCAATGTCACGTTTGGTATCCGCACAGAGCTACTGAAGAAAGGCGAAAGAGTATTGGCCTTCCTTCCTTTGGCCCATGCCTATGGTTGTGCTTTCGACTTTCTGACAGCAACTGCCGTCGGAACTCATATCACACTACTCGGAAAGATTCCTTCACCAAAGATTGTGACGAAAGCATTTGCCGAGGTGAAGCCCAACCTTATTATATCTGTTCCACTTGTCATCGAAAAAATTTATAAGAATATCATCCAACCACTCATCAACAGAAAGAGTATGAAGTGGGCACTTAGTATCCCATTGCTCGACGTGCAGATTTATGGTCAGATTCGCAAGAAACTGGTAGAAGCGATGGGTGGAGAATTCAAAGAAATCATTATCGGTGGAGCTGCGATGAACCCCGAAGTAGAAGAATTTTTCCATCGCATCCACTTCCCATTCACTATCGGATACGGTATGACAGAATGTGGACCGCTTATCAGCTACGCACCTTGGAACGAATTTGTACCGACCTCATCGGGCAAAGTTCTCGATATCATGCAAGTAAGAATCGCAAAAGATAATCCTGAAGCCAAAATGGGCGAAATACAAGTTCGCGGAGAAAACATTATGAGCGGCTACTACAAAAACGAAGAGGCTACGAAAGAAGCATTCACCGAAGACGGCTGGCTCAGAACAGGCGACTTAGGAACAGTAGATGCCTATGGCAACATATTCTTGAGAGGACGTATCAAAACAATGATACTGAGTGCAAACGGACAGAATATCTTCCCCGAAGAAATTGAATCGATACTCAACAATATGCCTTTCGTTCACGAAAGTCTTGTCATAGAACGTGATAAGAAACTGGTGGCTTTGGTCAACCCTGATAATGAACAACTCGAAACCCTCGATTTGAACCATCCGGATATACTGAAGACCATTATGGATGAAAACCTGAAGAACCTGAATGCACAAATCGCATCCTACGAAAGAGTGAGTCAGATTCAACTCTATCCTACAGAATTTATCCGTACTCCGACCCGAAAGATCAAACGATACCTATATAATAATATAGCATCCGACCAAAGCCTGATATCGTCTACCAAATAGTTGAGGAGCTTATTATTCTCCTCAAACAGTACTGTAGAAAGGGTTGTAGGTAGATACAACTGTTAAAAATACTTTAATACTCGAAAATATTCCGTGAAAACTGAACAGCCTATTTAAAAAGGCTGTACATTTGTAGCGTTTTAATAAGCAAAAATTAATTGTATTACAATTTTAAAAAGCAAAGAAAATGAAAAAATTAGCATTCTTATTCGTTGTAGCATTAGCTACTGTAGCACTTGCATCTTGTGGTAACAAAAAAGCTGACGCTGAAAAAGCAGCTACTGACTCTTTAGCAGCTGATTCTGCTGCTCAGATGGCAACTCCTGATAGCGCTGCTACAGATTCTGCTGCTGCTCCTGCTGACAGCGCTGCTGCTGCTCCTGCTGCTGCTCCTGCTGCTGCTCCTGCAAAATAATTTTGCACGAATAACAAAAGAATCGAGACGTGTTCGAGAGAGCACGTCTTTTTTTTGTGCCTATATCTGATACTCTATCAATAAACACACTCTTCATTTATTGTCGAAGACAGTTCCAACAAAGCGAATTGCCTGATATGCCAGACAAACAAATCTGTTTCGTCTTGAGATAAACTTATAATCTCTTTAATATAAAAGTGAAATGATAATAATCAATTCTAAGAATTAAGCTTGCATTTATTAAAATAAAGCTTGTATTTATTAAAACTAAGCCTTAATTTATTAAAATTAAAGCTTAATTTATAGAATGGTCCAAGAAAGGGCGAGTTTAGGTATTAGATGTAGTATAGTTTACATCCTTTTACTTATTGAAAGGTAACCTCCAAGTGCATCCATTCTTCCAATCGGAACAACCGTATGCTGTCTTACCTTTAATAATAATGCCCTTGCCACACAATGGGCAGGCCTTTCCTATAATAGAGTCATCGGGAGTCAATGTATTAGTTCCTCCTGCGAGAGAAGCGGATGGGGTTCTAGGTGTTTGAGGTGCCGAAGAAGATGCAGCAGATTTCTTTGTAGTAGAAGTTGTGCGCTTTCTTACTTTCTTCTCTTTGGCCAATTTTTGAATTTCTTTGGCAGCAGAGTCGTCGGCTATAGCAATACGACGGTTACTATTGTCGG
Source organism: Bacteroidaceae bacterium (assembly GCA_036846645.1). Taxonomy (GTDB): domain Bacteria; phylum Bacteroidota; class Bacteroidia; order Bacteroidales; family Bacteroidaceae; genus JAAYUD01. The sequence continues at coordinate 18,120 of DAIUBN010000038.1, forward strand.
AAAGCACACTATTGACTATCTCTTTGAGCATCTGCTTCAATTCATTGAGGAAAGTAGAAGCATCATAAGTTTTTCTTTCAATGCCACGAAGTTTCTTTTCCCAAATACCAGTGAGTTCGGCAGATTTCA
>DAIUBN010000039.1:0-18239 GCA_036846645.1 Bacteroidaceae bacterium
GACCTCATGATTATGAATCATGCGCTCTAACCAGCTGAGCTATCCCGCCATCATTGTTTTGCGGGTGCAAAGATAGGACAATTCTTGAAAATCCCAAAATATTTTGGGAAATTTCTACAAAAAACTTTGTATCGGGGATATTATCATAAAATATATATCTTTTTTTTTCGTAATTAAGAAAAAGTATATAACTTGCGGAACAAATGAAGAAATACTATGGATAAAGTTAAAATACATTTGGAGTTTTTGCTGAATGATACGGCTAAGCAAGTGTTGTGGACAGCAATCAGTACTCCTGCAGGCTTGGAACATTGGTTTGCTAATGAGATTACGGTGAAAGATAAAGTATTCACTTTTAGATGGTCGAAAGATGAAGAACGCTCGGCAGAGATTCTGAATAATAGAATCTATTCTTTTATTCGTTTTCATTGGCTTGATGATGAGAATCCACGTGGTTACTTTGAACTGAAAATGTCGCAAGACGAGATGACTAATGCTTTTGTCCTTGAAATCAATGATTTTGCTGCCGAGGATGAAGTTGAGGATATGGAAGAACTATGGACTTCGCAAGTGGCTAAAATGAGAAGAGTGCTCGGACTATAAGTCGGAGCGAGGTTTTTCTTTGTAAGTAACAGTCTCTATTCATTAATGGCTCCACAACGGGGACATACTCCCTTTTCTTTCATTTTCTGTCCACACTTGCCGCAACGGTAATGGTAGACGTGGTTGCCACTTAATGCTCTCTTTATAAAGATGAACAACAGTAGTAATAGGAAGAAATAGCCTACATAGATAGATGTGGCAAGAATAAAGAAAAAGTAACAGAAGACACATGATGCCAGTAGTCCGAGAAGGTAGAATATGGCCGATGAAAGGCGCAGCTGGCGGAAGATATCATCTAGTACCGCTACCGAGATAATGATGAACAGCCAGATAGCAACTAGGAAAATCGAAAGAATGCCCGGTACGTGGAAGGGTGATAGGGTAGGATTGAAATAGAAATGCTGCCAAGTGTCGGGAGCAAACTTCTGCATACTTTCGTAGAGTGTTGCCGCAAAAGCCATCAACAAACATAGAAATATAGGGTAAAGACTGTCGATATCTTGGAAGAATACTAGACTGATGCGACGTCGAAGCAATAATCTGACGAAATAGGCAATGGCGAATATCATCAATATACCAATGAAATATATGGTATGTCTGTTGCTGAAGAAATGAATGAACTGAGAAATACTGTCGGTAGGCATCAAATAACGCACTACATCACTAGCACGCATCCAGCCTTGGGTCTCTTCTGAGTGGGCAAGTTTTACCCATAGCGTGTCTTGCTTGTCGTCGGAACGTCCCATAAAGTCGGCTACCACAACTCTGTCTCCCTTATGCACCGTAACCGAATCTCCTTCTATAGGAAGGCAGACAAGACGTATGGAGTCGGCAGACACTTCGAAATTGGTATTGAACGTGAAGTGACAATGATGCAGATAGGTGAGCGAATCTTTTGTGAAGTGCTTCATCCCTTTCACATGGGTATTGGGAGCAGGATAGTGACACCCAGTGAGTGCCAGCAGCATGCAAACCAACAGAAATACCAACTTCTTCATTGTTCTTTACCTCCTTAATGATATATCAATATCTATAGTGCCAGCACTTTCATCTGGCAGTTTTTGCAATCAAATTCCAATTGGAAACGTTTGCCGTCGGGCAGATTAAGATAGTAGGGCTCACGATAGGGCGATTTTTCTTTAGTCTGACGCGGACACCAGCCCATGCTATAACGTAAACAATGGCGACAGAACATGATGGGTAGCGGATGTTCGGGCTGTTGCTTCTCTAAGGCCGGTGCAACGGAGTGTACTCCATGCTGAAGATAGAACGATTCGGCTTTGCTGTTCATGACATTACCCAAATAGGATAAACTATCGGCCGGGTAGGGGAGATGAGAGGTTTTGACGTGTCTTATCTCTGATCGGTAGCCGATACGTCGTGTTCTGATCAATTCATCGACCAAACGTCTGCGAAGGTCGGCAATAGCAGATATGGGAATGAACCATTCGTGCTGCATCTCGATTTCTACATGGTGAATGGCAAAAGAGGTGTTGCCCAGTTTGCCGAATTCATCGATTATTCGTTCGCGCTGCGGTCGGCGGGCTTCTTCCATCGGCATATCGAGTGGAAGCGTCACATGATTACCGTCGTCATCGGTCATTGTAGCTGCAAACCCGTGTTGTGTATCGTAGAACAGAATGTCTACATCTATCTTCCGGGTAGCAGATTCGGTAGACAATAAGCGCTCGAACTCCTGATCATTATTTCTATAAAGTGGGGTATGAGGCTTGATAAAGGGTACATGCCCTCCTTGCATATAAAGTCGGTTGTTTTCTACTTTGTTTACTCTAAAACCGTGCAGCCTATGCTGATCGTCGAAATAACAAATGCCATCGCCGTTGTGGAATGAATGGATTCCGGCAACGGTGATATAAGTATCTCCTGTATTTTTGACCACTCCAACGGCTTCGCCGATAGATTTTGGGGTGTAGGGCGAATAGATATCCTCTCCTCTTCCTTCGAGAAAGTAATGTGTGAAGCCTCTGTTGAAACTCTTGTCGAGTTGGGGAGTAAAAGTATAAGTGGAACGCCCGGAAGAAGCACGGGCATATTCGGGACGGCGAGCAAAAATCTTGTCTAATTGTTTGCGATAGTAGGCTGTGACATTTTTCACATACGCTACATCCTTGAGTCGTCCTTCTATCTTGAGCGATGAAATTCCTGCATCAAGCATGGCTTCCAACCTGTCGCTACGATTCATATCTTTGAGCGATAGCAGATGCTTACCTTTCTGAATGACCTGTCCATCGGCATCGGTCATATCGAATGCCAGGCGACAGAATTGTGCACATTCTCCGCGGTTGGCACTTCTTCCGAAACATACTTCGCTGGCATAGCATTGGCCGCTGTAGCTCACGCAGAGTGCACCATGACAGAACGCTTCGAGTGGTACAGCGGGACAAGCGGTATGGATCGTACTGATTTCGTCGAGTGAAAGCTCGCGAGCTAATACGACCTGAGAGAATCCGACATCTGCGAGGAATGATACTTTATCTGTTGTTCGATTATCCATCTGAGTACTGGCATGGAGAGCGATAGGTGGCAGCTCCATCTGCAATAATGCCATATCTTGAACAATGAGAGCATCGACACCTATATTATATAGGTGGCAAATCAGTTGACGAGCATCTTCTAGTTCGTCGTCGCGTAGAATGACATTGAGTGTCACATATATTTTGACTCCATAGAGATGGGCGAAGCTCACTAAGCGGGCAATATCTTCTAAAGAGTTGCAGGCAGCGGCACGGGCACCAAACTTTGGGGCACCGATATATACGGCGTCCGCTCCATGCTTTACGGCTTCTATACCACAATCGGCATTGCGAGCGGGTGCTAACAGTTCTATGCGGCGTACTTTCTTCATTGAATTTCGTTAAGATTGAATGGCGTTGCCTGATATACGAAGTAATTCAACCAGTTGGAGTAGAATAAATTGGCATGGGCACGCCAACGAACAAACGGTGGCTTGCTTGGGTCATTGTTTATATAATAATTTTGTGGCATCTCTATAGAGAGTCCTTTGCCCAAGTCGCGCTTATACTCTACGTCAAGGGTAAGTGGAGAGTATTCGGAATGACCGGTTACATAAAATTCGCGTCCTCCACGAGATTCGACCAAATAGACTCCAGCATCTTCTGATTCGGATAATAGGGTCAATTCGGGAGTGGCTATAATATCCGACTTGTGGACTTCGGTATGTCTGCTATGTGGAACAAAAAATTCGTCGTCGAAGCCTCTGAATATAGGATGAAGCGGACATAACGGCTTATGGCTGAATATTCCGAATTTCTTCTCGGGCAGATCATATTTTGGTATGCCATAGAAACGATAAAGAGCGGCAAAGGCTGCCCAACAGATGTATAGGGTTGACGTAACATGAGTTCGAGCCCAATCAAAAATCTCGGTGAGCTCTTTCCAATAGGTAACCTTCTCAAACTCCATCTGTTCTACAGGTGCGCCGGTCACGATAAATCCATCGAACTTATCGTTTCGCATTGTTTCGAAGTCTCGGTAGAAAGCTTTCATGTGTTCTACCGGTGTATTTTTTGATGTGTGGCTTTTGATTTTCATAAAGGAGATCTCTACTTGCAGAGGAGAATTCGACAAAAGCCTTACCAAGTCAGTTTCAGTAGTAATTTTGAGCGGCATTAAGTTGAGAATAGCAATGCGCAACGGACGAATATCCTGCATCGAGGCACGTATATCGCCCATCACGAAAATATTTTCTTTTTTCAGAATCTCAACAGCCGGTAATCTATCGGGTAATTTAAGTGGCATATTTTATTGATATATCGTTATTTCGATACAAAATTAGCAAAAAAGAACGATATTGTGTAGCTTTAGTAAGAATAGATGCAATATAAATTAGTTCAAAATATAAGAAGAAAATTTTCTTATCACAAAGAAAAAGATTACATTTGTCCCGTTGTATTAATAATAACTTAAAAAGAAAACAAAAATGGCTTATGTAATTAATGACGACTGTGTAGCTTGTGGTACATGTATCGACGAGTGTCCGGTTGGAGCTATCTCTGAAGGAGATAAATATTCTATCAACCCAGATCAATGCACTGAGTGCGGTACTTGCGCTAGTGTTTGCCCTAATGATGCTATTCATCCGGGTGAATAATCACATGGTCTTTAAATGAACAGAGGGGGGAGGAATTTATTTTTCTTCCCTCTTTTTTTATATGACATAAGGAAGTGAAGAAATTAGTAGGGATATTCCTATTCGATAATAGGAATATCAAATTGCAGAAAGTCTGCTATCTGAATAACTTTACATCAGTATTTTAAAACTATTAGTCATGAAACTACTTAAACTGTTCTTTTTACTTTGTGCTTTTTTGCTTTCCGGATGCGGAAGTCTCTATTGGAGCACTGATAATGCGATGAAGATTCAAAGAGGTATGACACCTCAAGAAGTCATTGATGCTGTGGGAAAACCAGACCAACGTCGATTTAATATGAATGCGGAAGAGTGGGAATATCTGTCTTGCGACCATACCACTGTTCTTGTCGACTTCGTTGATGGGCGTGTATCGGGTATTGATACTTTCAAAAAGCCACAAATGATTGCTCCTATACCAGCAGCTGCTGTAAATGTGCCACAAGAAGATACATTCTTTATCAATCTCTATAATAGTGTGAAGAATGCTACTTTTACCGACGATAAACAGAAAGCGCTACATCTGAATCTTGGCGATGCTGAGATATCGTGCAATGAATGTGCCCGCCTTCTCAAGCTCTTTAGCTTTGACGACGACAAAATAAAGGCACTCAAATATATGGCACCGCATCTAGCGAATAACGAATTTGCTGTCGTTCTCGACTGTTTTACATTTCAAAGCGGACGTGAATCTGCCTACGATATACTGAAGAGTATTAACTTTCGGCAGCGGGGAAGAAGATAAACGATAAGATAAAATCAGACCTTGAACAGGATACTATCAATAGTAACCCATTCAAGGTCTATTTTTTATTTCAATTTAGCCAATGTCTCTTTGATACGGCGGAAGGCTTCTGTGATGTTTTCCTCACTGGTAGCGTAACTCATTCGGATGCAATCGGGATCACCGAAACCGGCACCACCGACACAGGCTACATGACCTACTTCAAGAAGATACATGGCTAGGTCGTTCGAGTCGTTTATTTTGCGTCCATCAGCACTTTTACCATAATACGAACTACATTTTGGGAAAATATAGAAAGCACCGTCGGGAACATTGCATTCGAAACCAGGAATATCTTTGGCTAGCTTGACAATGAGATCGCGGCGTTTGTGGAATGCTGCAAGCATTTGTTTTACGGGCTCTTGAGTTCCGGTGTAAGCAGCTTCGGCAGCTTTCTGAGATACAGAGCATGCACCAGATGTATACTGACCTTGTAACTTGTTGCAACCCTTTACTATCCACTCTGGAGCAGCAAGGAAACCGATACGCCAGCCTGTCATTGCATAGGCTTTTGATACACCATTAATAATAATAGTGCGGTCTTTCATCTCAGGGAATTGTGCCATGCTGGCATGAACACCAACATAATTAATATGTTCGTAAATCTCGTCGGCAATAACGATAATATTTTCGTGTTTGGCAAGAACGGCAACCAGTCCGGCGAGTTCTTCTTTGCTATATACCGAACCTGTAGGGTTGGATGGTGAGCAAAGAATGAAGGCGCGTGTTTTTGGTGTGATAGTTGCTTCGAGCTGAGCAGGAGTAATCTTGAAATCCTGTTCGATACCAGCAGCAACGATAACAGGTGTACCATCAGCCAGTTTTACCATCTCGGGATAGCTCACCCAATAAGGAGCTGGAATAATCACTTCGTCGCCAGGGTTAACTACAGCCATGAGAGCATTGCAAACGCACTGTTTGGCACCGTTGGAAACCAAAATCTGACTTGGTGCATAGTCCAATCCGTTTTCATTCTTCAGTTTATCGGCAATAGCTTTTTTCAAAGCAGGATAACCTGGTACTGGAGAATAATGCGAGAAGTTATCATCGATAGCTTTTTTTGCAGCTTCTTTGATATGGTCCGGTGTATTGAAATCTGGTTCACCGACACTAAGATTAATCACGTCTACCCCTTGGGATTTTAGTTCACTACTCTTCTGTGACATCGCTAGTGTCTGCGATGGCGAGAGTCTGTTAAGTCGCTCTGATAATTGGTTTGCCATATTATTTGTGCTTTTAGATATTGAGTTTTTTATTTAGATAATGTATAATGTTTAGTATTTCATCTTATTTAGTGAAGTGCAGGGTATGTCCCATGCGTTCTTTCTTGGTGTGCAGATAACGTTCGTTGTACTTATTGGGAGTAGTCTCAATAGGAACATTGTCTACTATCTCTAATCCGTATGCTTCAAGTCCAACACGCTTTACAGGGTTGTTGGTCATTAGTTTCATTTTATGTACTCCCAGTTCGCGCAATATTTGTGCTCCGACGCCATAATCCCTTTCGTCGGGGTCGAATCCCAGGTGAATGTTTGCATCTACTGTGTCGTATCCTTCTTCTTGCAGCTTGTAGGCAGCAATTTTGTTCATCAATCCTATACCACGACCTTCTTGATTCATATATACTACGACGCCTTTGCCAGCCTCATCAATCATCTTCATGGCTTTATGAAGTTGTTCGCCACAGTCGCAGCGCATTGAACCAAAGATATCGCCTGTTACACAAGAAGAATGAACGCGAACCAAGATCGGTTCGTCTTCTGTCCATTCGCCTTTGAATATGGCAACGTGCTCCATTCCGTTAGACTTCTGCAAGAATGGGATGAGGCGGAAGTGACCGTAGTCGGTTGGTAAGTCTACCTCTACACCTTTCTCTACTATCGATTCTTCTTTCAGACGATAAGCGATGAGGTCGTGAATGGATATCAGTTTCAAATTATATTTGTCGGCCATCTCCTTGAGTTGAGGGAGGCGTGCCATAGTTCCGTCTTCGTTCATTATTTCCATCAATGCTCCAGCAGGATAAAAACCAGCTAGTTTGCACATATCTATTGTAGCTTCGGTATGTCCGGCACGACGTAATACGCCTTTCTCTTGAGCATATAGCGGGTTGATGTGACCTGGACGGCCAAATGTAGCAGGAGTAGACTTCGGATCGGCCAACGCCTGGATGGTCGCGGCACGGTCGGAAGCCGATACACCGGTGGTACATCCTTCCAATTTGTCAACAGTAATGGTAAATGGAGTACCTAGCACAGAAGTATTATCACTAACTTGATGCGGTAGGTCCAATTCTTCGCAGCGTGACACCGTGATAGGAGCACAAAGTACACCACGAGCGTGTTTTAGCATGAAGTTTACTTTTTCGGGAGTAATCTTCTCTGCCGGGATGATAAGGTCGCCTTCGTTTTCACGATCGGCGTCATCGACAACTATCAAAAATTTACCTTCTTTGAAGTCTTCTATAGCTTCCTCAATAGTATTAAATCGAATCTCACTCATAATTACTTCCTTCTATTTTTAATTTGTACTATGATGTTTTCTATTTTCTTATCATTTTCAATGATACGTTTTAAGTCCTTCGCCAACCTTATACGGAAAGCCCAGATACGGATGAGGAAGAAGATACCTATCGGGATGATAATACCCGATATCAAGTTTAGCCAATATTTATGGAATGGTCTGGTATGCGCTCTGGTCGGTATCACCGGGTAGGCATTCAGCGCATTGATAATATGCAGTGAACGCGAATTGGACAATTCCTCTATCAAAGCTTCCATCTTATCGTTGATGGCATCGATTTCATTGTCCACATTATCGGTCATCCATAACTTATAGTAGTTAGGAATCATCCGCAGTCTATGTGCTTTGAGATATTCTGTACACTGTTGCGACAATTCATTCAGTGAGGCAGGTGCTGCATCGTAGTCTACATCATGAATAATAACTTCCTTGATGAAGACGTGGCGTACACTTCTGATACCGATGATTTTGCGCAGCCAGGCAATATATGTGTCGATATTGAGTACCACAGAATCGTTATTGGACTTATAGGTGAGGAAAGCACCTAGTGGCGCCAATACCGCAGTACTCAGCCAGACTCCAATGCCAATAGCCCATTTGCCGTCGCGAGCCATTTTGTATCCCGAGTTATCTATAATATAGTAGATAATGAATACCAATACCGAAATAACGACAGGCATACCGAGTCCTCCTTTGCGGATGATACCACCAAGAGGTGCTCCGATGAAGAAGAAGAGCAGACATGAAAGAGCAATAGTGATTTTACGATTCATCTCTATCTTATGACGTCGTATTTGATAATCCAATTGTTGCATGTTGGTACTCTTGAACATCCAGTCGGTACCGACATTCTGTGCTGCATTTTCTGCACGCTGAAGCATGTGTACTTTTTCAGAAGCAGAAGATTTATCGTACAACTTATCAATATCGTATTTTGATGGATCGTATTTCTCTTTTTTGACTACTATAGCGGCATGAGCCTGTGGAATAGTTGTACTATTGACTGTTGGCAGAGCAGCCATGTGAGGAGCATGCATCGTATCGATCTCCGGGCCGGGAATATTTGGTGAAGGAGCCGGTCGGTCTTCATGTCGGGGTTGTCCGTTCTCTACTCGGTAGTAGCCTTCTTTGGCATATTTGAAGTAAGTTCGTCCGATACTATCTCCTACAGCATTCATCGAATCGATAGACTGACTTAGCTGAAACATATTCTTTGCACTCGATTCGTTTCGCATGATAGCTGCATCAGCCATATTGAAACCCGAATTGAATTCGATAATGGCCGTCTTGCTGTCGAATGTCTCTCTTCGATAAGGCACATTAGTGGCGAACATAGATTGCTGGGTCAGGTTTTCAAACAGCTCACCTTTATAGAGTTGGAGCAACAGATGCTGACGGTCGGCTGTCATATCCAAACGGGCAGAATCGCAATAAATGATACGAGTGTTGGTAAATCCTTGAGAGTAGTCATAGATAAGTACATCTTTCAACATACCGGTGACTTTGTTCTTCTTCATCACCTTCAGGTTGTAGCCTGGAATATCGTTGTAGAAAGCCCCTTCAGGAATATCCAACTCGGGAGATTTCTGTTTTAAAGACAAAGCAAAAGTTCCTAATTCTATCTGAGCCTTCGGACTGATGACATTCTGAAAGTAGAAAGATGTGATACTCAACAAAAACACAATGACCATCAGCGGACGCATCACTTTCACCAAAGAAATACCCGAAGCTTTCATTGCCAACAATTCGAAACGTTCACCGAAGTTACCGAAAGTAATCAGCGAAGCCAGCAATATGGCCAACGGTAGTGAGAGGGGAACCAATGTCAGCATAGAATACCAAAAGAATCGTGCTAACACATCCATTCCTAAACCTTTACCAACCAAATCGTCGATCCAGCGCCAAAGAAATTGTAGAAAGAAGATGAAAAGGCAGATGACAAAAGTTCCTGCAAAAAGCTGTAAGAAGCTTTTGGTGATAAATATATTTAATTTCTTAATTCGAAACATTCCTAATTAACTCTTACAACATGTATAAGTAATAGATATTGATGACCAGTAACTATTTTCGGGGCAAAGATAGTGCAAACTGAGGGCAGTACAAAATAAATTCATTCTTTTTCACTTGATAACATGAACTTGATAAGAGAAACTTCGATTCTGTGGCTCCGATTTTAAGATGTACTCAACTCGGTCAACACAATGATAAGTGATTCCAATTCTTATTTCAAATTTTGTACTTTGATTTCGGTCGGAATCCTTTCGAAGATAGCTTTAATGCGTTTCATATCAAACTTCGGAGTGCGGTTGTAGAAATAGATACCGTTCTTCTCTTGTTCTACATCGGTGAGTTGGGTATAGCAGAATCCGCAAACATGTTTCGATTCTTTCAATGCATCTACTTCTCCCTCGAGTGCTTTGTAGAAGTCTTCTAACGTTTTAATCGTTTCGCCATATCCCCAAGAGTTCTTGCGATCTTGTTCGTTCATCCAAGGTAGTCCTCCGAATTCATCTACCATATAGGGTTGTCCGTTGTAAGTGGCAAGAAACTTCTTTTCGGGTTGGTTACGGTAGGGCTCTTGTCCCGAATGGAAGGTGAATTGTTCAACTAGCTTGTCGTGGCTACGTTCGTAGTTGTGAACACTCCAAATGTCAGTAACAATATGTGCATCACCACTGGCATCGTTTATCGGACGGGTTGGGTCGATCGCTTTAGTTATGTTATAAACATCGTTTATCAATCTAGGATAAGTGCCGGGCTTGCAGCCCCAAGTCTCGTTGAATGGAGTCCATGTGACGATGGAAGGATGATTACGGTCTCGGGCCACTATTTCGCTCCATTCGGCAATAAAGTTGCGTGCAGCTAGTTCATCATTTTCGTCGAGTCCCCAACTTGATGATTCGCCCCAAGTGAGATATCCCAACTTATCTGCCCAATAGTAATATCGTTCTTCGAAAACTTTTTGATGTAGACGTGCACCGTTGAATCCTGCTTGTTTGCTCAGTTCAATATCCTTTTTTAGCGCTGCATCAGAAGGAGCAGTCCAAATGCCATCAGGGTAATAGCCTTGGTCGAGTACGAGCCGCTGGAAGTAAGGTCTGTTGTTTAGATAGAAATAACCGTTTGCAGTATGTATCTTTCTCATCCCAGTATACGATTTCACTTCGTCAATGACGTTGCCTTGAGGGTCGACCACTTGATATACTATATTATATAGGTAGGGCGATTCGGGACTCCACAGTTTCATATTCTTTACCGGAAGAACTATTGTAGTGCCATTACTGCATTTCACGGATTTTGTTGCAATTGTCTTATCTCCCTCTTGAAGTTTCACCGTCAGCATGTTGTCAGATTCCAAGTAGAACTGTGGGTGAATAGCTATTTGATGTTGGTCTATATCAGGTTGAGCAAATACCGATTTCAAGCCTTCTGGGGCAACGGCTTCCATCCAAACGGTCTGCCAGATACCGGTCACTCGGGTATAAGAACATCCTCTCGAATAGTAATTGGAGCATTGTTTGCCACCTGTTTGTTTTCCCGAGCGGAGATCGTCTTTGACAAGAACAACCAAATTGTGTGTCTTGCCTGCTTCTGCAAACTTAGTGATGTCGGCAGTGAATGAAGAACCGCTTCCAAAATGACTGCGTACGTATTTTCCGTCGATATAGATTTCTGATTCGTAATCTACTGCTCCGAAGTTGAGCAATATCTTTTTCCCTTTCCATTCGGACGGTACGGCCAGTGGACGCTGATACCATATCGCATTGATGAAATCTTTGTGCTCTACGCCCGACAAACTACTTTCGGGACAGAAAGGAACAGTGATATTTCCATCGAATTTATCAGTTGCCTGCCATTTTTTATCTTTCCCGGTCATGCCGAAATCAAAAGAATAAGTCCATGTACCATTAAGATTAATCCAACTAGAACGTTCAAATTGTGGTCGGGGATACTCTGAGCGGGGAGTCCCAGCGAAGGCTTGACTACCTATTAAAGCGAAGCCCATTAATAAAGTAAATAAGTGTTTCATATAATAATGTGTTTCTGTCAACAGATTCTGTTCATCAAAGATACAGTTTTTTAGTCAAGAAAGGTTTTCTATTGGTATAAAAATGAATTTCGTCTGTTATTTATTTTGTACTGCGTTTGTTTTGCATTAACTTTGTGCCAATAGCAAAAAACTTGTTGAAATGAAAAAGTTTCTTTTTATAGTTAGCATTTTGATTTTATTGCCTTTGAGTGTCCCCGCACAGAATGCCGTTGTGCTGCTACAAAAGGTAACAAGTCTCCTTTCTGAGAAGAAATGGGATGCGGCAGCCGATTTGTTTCAACAGGCAGTAGGAAAAGATGTGGTCAGAGCCGATATCTACTTTCATGCCGAAGTAGATAAGCAATCGCCTGCAGTTGTTCCGTTTGCCGAACAGCTGGCTGTATACTATAAAAATACTAGGGAGTATGCCAAAGCTTACAATTATTATCAATTGCTTTTGGTCAACGACCCGAATGATGCAACCTATCTTTCGGGCTGTGCAGAGTCTGCTCTTGGCAAAGGCAAGGAAGAAGAAGCTGTGACATTGTATGATAGGGTGATCAATTTGAATCCTAATAATTTGAGAGCCAATATATTTTTAGGTAGTTATTATTTCATGAAAGCAGAACAAGAGAAGCGTTCTTTAGATAATGCTTTTAAGAAAATAGCCAATCCTACTACGATGCAAAAGGCCCATTATAAAGATGATCTGAAAAGCTTATATGCATCCCTCTATCATAAATCTAAGAATTATCTAGAGGCCGTGGTCAAGTCATTTCCCTCATCGGAGGCAAAGAAAATGCTTGCCACTATTGCCGAACGTCAGGCAGAGTTGGAATAGGATACAAAAAGAACAGGCTGCATGAATTGAAGTCATACAGCCCGTCTCCTCCTCGGAAAGGAGGTTGATGAAAAGAACGGATTACTTTTTTATCTTATTCTTATTCGTGAATTTTAATATCTCATTATTTACTGTTGTCGTCTTTGTCATTCCAGTAGGACGTGTATTGCTGGCTTCTGCATCAGCCTTGCTCAATGCTGCCGACGTGCTCAGATATTTAGTACCCGGTATGAAGAGTGCATAATTCAATACCCAGCGCACTCTTTCCCTCTGGTTGGTAGTAAACTCATCGTTGTAGCAGAATTCATAGTCCATTATGTTGTGGGCAGTGAAAGTAGAACCGCTACAACTGGTACGAGATGTCAATTGTGAAAATGTATAGTCTTTTGGGTGAGCTTTCAGATAGGCGGTCAACCAAGTCTCATAATTAGCTCTGTCATAGTTAGGTGTGTCATCACAATAGTCGGTATCCGAACATTCATTGGAAGAGAATGCATGGAACAGACCTAGATAATGACCCAGCTCGTGAGCGATAGTCACCGTAGCATCAGCCGAGTTGTAGGTCGTTGCTGTTGATGATTCGTAGATATATAGGCTGTTGATAGAAGAACATTGCGGAAAGTCCCAACTATGCGTCTGATAGTAATTGCCCACACCCAGTCCGGATAGTTTTTTATAATTACTTACAAGTGGAAGATATGTGATACCTAACGTAGTGTAGCCACTAGAGTCGGTAGCAAATGGGTATAGATATATATTGATATAGTTATTTAAGTCCCATAGCATTCCAACATATTTGCTGTTGTCAGCTAGTTCACCGTTCATAAACTTATCACAGTCTAGTGTGCTATTGCTTATCTTCTGTCTGTCAATACCTGCTTCAGAGAGTACGCTTCCACTAGGATTGGTGGTAGCGAGAACAAACTTCAGATTCATATTGTTATTACTATATAGCTTGTTCACCCCAGAAATAATCTCTGCCAATCTAGATTGCTTCACATATTGTAATGAGTCGCTTTGATCTTTATAAAGTACGTGGAAGATAACCGGTAGTTCATAAGTTTCTTCGGCAGCCTGAGTGACTGCTGCTGTAGCTACAGTTTGCCCCTCGACAGTAAAGATTAAGTTGGCGGTACGTGTAGAAGTTGTAGTATTGGCAGCCACCGTCAGAGTAATAGTCGTTTCTTTTCCTGATGTACCAGTTGTGATATTTGTTGTACACCAACTTTGGTCGCTCGAAAGTTTCCAATCATAATTGCCTGTAGCGGTAATGCTTGCCGAGGCAGCCATGCTGTTGGTCGATACAGTTGTATTAGACAGTACTATAGATGGTGCAGGTACGTCGTTTGATTTGCATGCCGAAAAGATAATCAGCAGTGTTAGCATCATAAATCCAACTCTTTTCATTCTATTGAATTTTTAATTTTGGAACAAATATAATATAATGGATAGTAATACTAATAATTTATTCAGCCAAAGGGCTAATTTTATAAACTTGTAGGCAAGTATTGTCGCCTATTTGAATTTGGCATTCAATTCTCTTCATCGATAATGAACGATACTTCTTTGAAGTTGTATTCTCTTCTCTTTTTCTCATTATCTTCGAGTACAAGTGTACCTAGTGGTAGAATATCAATAATCTTAGCCATAAATACTCCATCGGAATCTTGATACTTGTGCATCCCTTCTCTTCGATAAAGCGATTTGAAATATCTATTGGTAATGACATCAATCTTCCCATCTTTGAAGAGTTGGTAATAGTTTCTTATTCGTGCCATAATATCCCCGAGAAGTTCTTCTGTATCATATTCTTTACCGGTAATTTGGGCTAACGAAACTGGATTGGGAGCGCTACTTCTGAAAATGGTCTGGTTGACATCTATTCCTATACCCGGAACGCATTGCTGTATGGTGTTACCGCAAATTTCTATTTCGATGATGATTCCACAAATCTTCTTATCTTGCCAATAGATATCATTAGGCCATTTAATAGAGAAGCCGTCAGCAAATCGGCTCAAAGACTCTTCGATAGCCAAAGAAATAAATTGAGAAAGATAGAATTGTTGACGTGGCAAACAGGTTGTAGGATAGAATACAAAGCTGAAGAGTAGGTTCTTGCCTGATTCCGATTCCCAGGTATTGCCGGTCTGTCCATAGCCAGCACTTTGAAAGTTAGAAACAACTGTCGTAAATTCTTCAGGTTTCTGTCTCTTGCATAACTCCTTAATATAAGTACTTGTCGAATTGGTCGCTGTCAGATTAATAACGGGTATGGTAATGTCGTTTTTCATAATCTTTTAATGGTTGTAGGATAAAATGCCTCCTTAATATGTTCTATTTTAAAATTATTCTCACTCCCTGTAATCGAAAGGATATCAAATCTTATAGAGTTGTCGAGCTCATAGAGTCGGATATAAGTATCGGCAGCCCGCATCAGATTACTTGCCTTCTTCATATCTACTGCTTCGTAGGGATCGCCAAATTCCTCATTCTTTCTGGTCTTTACTTCAATAAAGACCACTTCATTGCCTTTTACGGCAACGATATCTATCTCGAAATGTCCTCTGCGCCAATTGCGATGGCGGATACCATAGTCGTGCTTTTCTAAATAAGCTACAGCGGCGTCCTCTCCAGCTTTACCTAACTCTAAATGTTTTGCCATTCAAAATCCTTTTTGCAAAAGTAACAGAATTTATCTGATAAACATAAAAAAACACTAACTTTGTGGCATTACCTAATGATTAGAAGATGCAAGACGATACATATTATATGAAGCAGGCACTCATCGAAGCTCAGTCTGCCTTTGATGAGGGCGAAGTTCCGGTAGGAGCGGTTGTGGTTTGTAAAGACCGGATTATTGCCAGAGCTCACAACATGACACAACGGCTTACTGATGTGACAGCTCATGCCGAAATGCAAGCGATTACGGCTGCTTCGGATGGACTGGGCAATAAGTATCTTAATGAATGTACGCTTTATGTAACAGTAGAACCTTGCGTGATGTGTGCCGGAGCTATAGCTTGGGCGCAACTTGGTAAACTTGTCTTTGGTTGCGACGACGAGAAAAGGGGATATCGTAAGTATGCAGATAACCTGCTTCACCCAAAAACAGTTGTTGTAAATGGGGTAATGTCTGATGATTGTGCTGCTTTGATGAAAAACTTCTTTGCCAATAGGCGTTGATAGTTCGATTTACTTTTCTGCTTTATCGTCTTCTTTTACTTCTTCGAAATCTACATATTCTCCTTCGTCATCTCCAAACACCTGTTTTTTTGCTGGTTCGGAATCTTGATAAGCTTCTTCTTGTTGTTGACTGCGAGAAGAGCTTCCCCCGACTTTGCGGCCGAGATGCAAAAATGTATGAACAATCTTGCCTACAAACATCAGTCCGAAGATGATGATGAAGACAAATATAAGGAATATGAAAAACAGGAAATTCAGCATAAGCTAATCTTGTTTATTAGATGATTTCATATTGTTGGCAATCGACAAGATGATATACCATAATATAATTGCTGCCAAACATATCTTGCCCAAGAAGAACAATGGTATGCAGACTATAAGAAACAGATAGCGCAATTTATTTTCGTTCCATTTCAGATTCTCGAATTTCAAAGAGAACATCGGAACCTCGGCAACTAACAGCCATGATGATAGAAGTATCATAGCAATCAGAACCAATACATTAATCGGACCTATCAAGTTTGGATAACCTAGCGCAAACGATATCCAAAACAGGGTGTTGGCAGGTGTAGGGAGTCCGATAAACGAATGTGCCTGGCGTGGGTCGATATTGAATTTGGCAAGTCTAAGTGCAGAAAATACGGCAATAAGGAAAGCTGCATAGGGCAGAATACTTTTGGCTGGTTGCAGAAAGTCGGGCCAGTAGACCATGCCATTAGAGGCGTGGGTCAGCAAAGATAATACAATCATCGATGGAACTAATCCAAAGCTGATATCATCTGCAAGAGAGTCGAGCTCTTTACCGATAGGCGAAGAAACACCAAGAGCACGAGCCGACATACCATCAAAGAAGTCGAAAACGGCACTCATGATGATAAAAATGAGTGTGACGCCAAACCATCCGCCAAGAGCGTATAAACAGGCTATACAACCCGAGAAAAGATTCAAACACGTCAATGTGTTTGGAATTGCTTTTTTTATCTGATTCAACATAATAAAGTTATTGTTATGGTAAGGTAGCAATCACCGTTTGGTTGCCCACCGTTGATTGTCCCATACCTACATAAATCTTTGAATCGAGCGGGAGAAACAAATCTACTCTCGAACCGAACTTGATGAATCCAAGATGCTCATCAATGTAGCATACTTCGCCTTCTTCGGCGTAGGTCACAATGCGGCGTGCTACAGCTCCGGCTATTTGCCGTACCAATATATCTGTTCCTTCTGGTGTTTCAATAACTGTTGTAGAGCGTTCGTTGTCCAAACTTGCTTTGGGCAGCCAAGCTTTCATGTACTTGCCATTCTGATGTTTCATCATTTTAATGGTGCCGTCTACAGGATACCAGTTGGCATGGACATTGAATAAACTCATAAAAATAGATACCATGATACGTTTGTCATGGAAGTATTCATTCTCTTCCACTTCTTCAATCACCACGATTTTTCCATCGGCAGGGGCAACAACAACTTTCTCCGTACTCTTTCCGAATACACGGATAGGGCATTTGAAAAAGTTAACCATTATACCATAAACTACCAAAGTGACAAGGGTAATCAAATAGAATGGTATTTTATTTGAAAAGGCGTAATAGAACAATAAATCTAGTCCACCTAGGAGTACGAGACCAAATATCAAAGCGTTGATGCCTTCATGATGCAGTCTTATTCTTTTAAATCTTTTCAGTCGATTCATATACTTAATATGTATTCTGTTTGCAAAAATACGTCTTATTTGTTGATTGCCCAAAATATTTGCAATAAAATGAACTGTTGATAACTTTTTACCTTTTCTTTTTGAATATAGAAAAGTAAGAATTAATTTTGAACTCTCATTATTATATAAGGTATAAGTTATGCAAGATTTTATCCATATTCATGTTCATACTCAGTATTCTATCCTCGACGGTCAAGCCAGTGTGAAGAAACTGGTTGATAAGGCGATTGCCAATGGTATGAAGGGTATTGCTATCACAGATCATGGCAATATGCTTGGTATTAAGGAGTTTACTAATTATGTGAACAAGAAAAATGGAGCGGTAAAGGATGACATCAAGAAGGCTGAAGCACTAATCGGTGGTATAGAATCGGGCAAAGTAGCCGTCGA
>DAIUBN010000040.1:0-17842 GCA_036846645.1 Bacteroidaceae bacterium
TCATCATTACTCTCTTTATTATTCTGCTGAGCGATGACAACTCGCCAACCTGGTGACAGAATCTGCTTGCCTGTCACTTTGAACTCAATCTTTGCAGCTTCGCCCATCACCGTCGTTGTAGAAAACTTACAATCGGGATAGAATACAGCAATGAAATGTCTTGCAACCAGGTCATAAACCTTCTTTTCCATATCAGTCATACCTTGGGCATATTGTCCTGTCGGGATGATAGCATGGTGGTCGGTCACCTTAGAAGTATCGAATACCTTCTTCCTCTTTTGCAACTTCTTCCCCTTAAGAGGTTCGGTGAATGAAGAATAATCTCTGAGTCCATTCAAAATAGAAGGGCACTTGGGATAAATATCGTCACTCAAGAAAGTAGTATCGACACGTGGATAAGTAGTGAACTTCTTCTCGTAGAGCGACTGAATGACTTTCAGCGTATCATCTGCCGAATAACCGAATCGTTTGTTGCACTCCACTTGCAAAGAAGTCAAATCAAACAGGCGAGGCGGAAACTCCGAACCTTCCTTTGTAGCGACGTCAGTAACGGTAAAAGGCGAATCCTTAATTTGTTCTAGTACAGCCTCACCATCTTCATGCTTGGTGAACTTACTCTTTAATGCAGAGAACTGAGTATCACGATACATCGTCTTCAGTTCCCAATATTGCTCCGGTACGAAATTCTCTATCTCTTTCTGGCGATTCACGATAAGAGCCAGAGTTGGTGTCTGAACTCTACCGATAGACAATACACTCCCCTTGCCTCCTCCACCATATTTAATGGTATAAAGACGGGTAGCATTCATGCCAAGCAGCCAATCGCCAATAGCTCGTGACAGGCCTGCTTCATATAATGACTGATATTCTGATTGATCTTTGAGCGATTTGAATCCTTCACGAATAGACTCTTCTGTCAACGAAGATATCCACAAACGCTTGACTGGGCAATGAACACCACTCTTGAGCATCACCCAACGTTGTATCAATTCTCCTTCCTGACCGGCATCACCGCAGTTGACAATCTCGTCTGCATTCTGAAAAAGTTTTTCAATAATATGGAATTGCTTCTCGATTCCCTTGTCCGTTATCAGTTTGATACCAAAACGTTGAGGAATCATAGGCAAGCTACCCAAGCTCCATGACTTCCAAAGAGGATAATAGTCATGAGGTTCTTTCAGAGTACACAGATGGCCTAATGTCCAAGTCACCTGGTATCCATTTCCCTCTATATATCCATCTTTACGTTCTTTGGCACCAAGGATATCCGCAATATCACGTGCTACTGATGGCTTTTCTGCAATGCAAACTATCATTTTAATTAATTGAGAAGACGCAATTATTCGTCGTTATAGTCTGCAAAAGTACTGCAAACCGAAGAGAATAAGAAATAAAACGGCATTTTTGTCACTTTTATGGCATGCATACCTATTTGAGGCAACACTATACAAACCAACCAACGTAACTTTCGGTTAATTTGCAAACAGGTTTCGGGCAATATGCAAAGTGATTTTGATTAAATGCAAACTGACTTGAAGCAATAATCAGTACTTTTGAACTGTAGACAAAAGAATAACAGTTTATTAAATTTTAAATTAGTTGGGTTAAGCAAAAGGCCGTGTGAACAGCCATTCTTATTTTTTAATGAATAAATAGCTAGTGTGTGTTATTTTGTAAGTAAATAGGTATTAAATTAAACGTGCCGAGAGTAATTATCAAGCGTGATATTCTCCCGGCATTTTTATATCTCTATATCTCTAATATTTAAGACTTTGTGGATTGACATTCAATATATTGCAACAAGCTCTATAGAAAGAAGTATAACTAGAGAAGCCCGACTTAAGCGCAACATATTCCAAATCGACATTCGGTTCTTTACAGAGCAGAGCCCTTGCATAGCCCAAACGGTAGTTGTTGACAATATACGAAAATGTTCTGCCTTCTTTTTGAACATTAATTGCTTCGGACAAATAAGTTCGGTTAGTACGAAGTTCTGCACAGACATCATTCAGAGAAAGATTCTTTCTAAGGAAAAGCTTTTCATTCTCCATCTGCTGAATGAACCTTATATACAAATCGTTCAGTTTCTTGCGATAGGCATCCTCTGCAGTATTATCGTCTATCAGCACCAACTTCATTTCCTTGGCCAGTTTATTCTCTTCGGCAGTGCTGACAGCCTTATCGTTAAAATCATCGGAAGTATAACGGATGCGAAGTGCATAAACGCCGACAATAAGAGCCAATATGCCATTGCAAAGCTGAAGTATATTCAGCAGTATAGGAGAAATTGTTTTGCTGGGATAGCAGATATTCACGAGACTCACCGCTATCAACAGAAGGAAAGAAATACGCAGATATTTGCTCCTCATCACATCAGCATCATCCGAATAGTATTTATAAATCTGACGATCATAGTATATTAATTGATACCAACTATCGGCTACAAACCAAAATATCTGAATGACGACAAAGATAAGGAACACAAAGTTATTAATCTTATGCAGCCAATAAATCCAGGCATCGGCAGGAAAAGCCGTAAACGGCTCCTTGCTATAATACGCCATCTGTACATATTGCTTGAAGTTATCGCCAAGCTGAACATACAACAGAAAAGAAAGGAGCAAGAAGATAAGCGCAGGAGCGAATAACAACTGAGATTTCCATTTGGGAACACTGCCTCTAGCTAAACGATGAAAGAAATAAGTAAGGATAGGATATATGAGCAACAACATCAACGATCTGAGAATCTTCGACAGAAATAAGGCCCGATAATCAAAATCGAAAGGGAAAATATAATTGCATTCTGCCAAGAAAAGAAGCAGGTAATCTATCGTCAGAAGCCACAAAATGGGTTTATCTCTTCGCAATACCGGGAGTAATATAGCAAAGATAATAGAGACAAATACTGGTAAATAGACAAATAGCTGGTATGGCATCTGTGTGTTCTTTTGTATTGCAAAATTAATAATGTTTTACTAATAATTTGCCATTTTGCCTATATTTTTTATCACAAACAATAAGATTATGATAAAAACAGACAAAAAATCTATCTAAAAAACAATTCGATGAACAGATACCAAATCCAACAAAAATCTACTTTCTGAGTTCGGCGAGCAAACGATCCCAGTTTTCACAGAACTCTCTCATAGAATGGAATAGCACGTTGGCACCTTCGTCTATTAAAGCACTATCCTTCAACTTCCCTGTATTCAGAGCAACAGTAAAGATACCGGCTGCCACACTCGACTGTATTCCGAGAGGTGCATTTTCTACAACAATAGCTTCATGTGGAAATAAATCGCCTTTCTGCAAACCCATCAGATACGGTTCGGGATTGGGCTTCCCATATTTAACATCGAAAGCGGTAACCATCAAATCAGCTTTGAAAAGTCCCGGATAATTCTGTTCCAAACGGCCCAATAAAGATTTTTGTCCGGAACCGGTGACAATAATAGGCGTCAGTCCCGATGCTTTAACTTTCTGAACCAGTTCTAGTCCCCCATCAAAAGGCTTTGCCAAAGGAAATGTATTGAACACATCGCATTTATCTTGATAAATCTTCTTGATTTCTTTCTCGGTAGCATCCCTTCCACGCTGCCTCTGCGAAACGATATTAATTGTTCCTGCGCCGGTACGTCCTTCATGCTGATAGGCTTCTTCTTCTTCAAAATACAAACCATTCTTCTGAAGAGCTGCACACCAAGCCTTGGCATGATATGGCATCGAATTGAACAACACGCCGTCCATATCAAACAAAACGGCTTTTGGATTGAGATGTGAATAATGATGAGAAGAGAGATAATCCTGAATGTGGGTTTCGAACATATACTATGTATTTATTTCTGTTTAAATTAAAACCACACCGTTTGTCTAAAGAACAACGTACTTCGGCAACAACGGTGTGGTATATCGAAAAGGGTCTTCTATAGAAGACAGTCCTTATTATTTCAGCTTTTCTTGAATTGCTTTAGATTCTGCTTCGTAACCTGGTTTATTGAGTAATGCAAACATATTCTTCTTGTAAGCCTCAACACCTGGTTGATTGAACGGATTGACCTCAAGAATATATCCACTGATGCCACAAGCTACTTCGAAGAAATAGATAAGCTGACCAATGTTATCTTCATCCAATCTTGATACTGAAAGACGGATGTTTGGTACACCACCATCAACATGAGCCAGTTGAGTACCAAGTTCGGCCATCTTATTGACTTCATCAACTCGCTTACCAGCCAAGAAGTTCAGTCCATCAAGATTCTCGTTATCCGAAGGTACTTTAAGTTCATTTGCAGAGTTCTCTACAGAAATAACAGTTTCAAAGATACTACGTTCACCATCTTGAATCCATTGTCCCATAGAGTGAAGATCTGTTGTCAAATCAACAGCTGCAGGGAAGATGCCCTTATTATCTTTACCTTCAGATTCTCCATAAAGTTGTTTCCACCATTCACCTACAAAGTGAAGTTTAGGATTGAAGTTGGCAAGAATCTCTATTTTTTTACCACTCTTATATAATTCATTACGAGTAGCAGCATATTGAGCAGCGATATTCTTCGCAAAAGGAACATCTACGCCACAAGCTTTTTCCATTGATACGGCACCTGATATCAATTTTTCGATATCAAAACCGGCGATAGCAATAGGCAACAATCCGACAGGAGTAAGAACAGAGAAACGTCCACCTACATTATCGGGAATGATATAAGATTTATATCCTTCTTTATCTGCTGTAGTACGAGCTGCACCTTTTTTTGCATCCGTTACAGCAACAATAACTTTGCGAGCCATTTCTTTGCCACGTTGATCTTCACATTGTTTTTTCAACAAACGGAAAGCAAGAGCTGTTTCTGTTGTTGTACCCGACTTGGAGATGTTGATAACACCGAATTTCTTATCTTTCAAGAACGATGTCAGTTCATAAAGATAGTCTTCGCCAAGGTTGTTTCCAGCATATAGAATAACCGGAGCTTTTTTCTTGTCCTGCAACCAGCTGAAATAATTAGAAAGGGCCTCGATTACTGCACGAGCTCCCAAGTAACTACCACCAATACCTGCTACCACTACTACTTCGCAATTCTCTCTGAGCACCTTTGCTGTTGCATTGATGTCATCAAGATCTGCTTTTGTAATTGAAGAAGGTAAATGCAACCATCCTAGAAAATCATTTCCTTTACCAGTGCCATCTTCAAGTGTTTTACGAGCAGCCATTGCTACACCTTCGTAAGCCTCAACAGATGCTTTTGAAATAAAACCAAAAGTTTTATCAATGTTTAAACTAACCATATCTCCTTATTGTTTTAGTTATAATATCTCTAAATTTATCCCGATTTAATTGAACTTTGTCGTCATCTTAGCAATTTCGGTTGCACTATTCTTCTTACCATATAATATATTGTATACCGTATCAAGAATAGGCATATCGATATGAAAATGATCATTGATTTCTTTAATACATTTCGTTCCATAATAACCCTCGGCAACCATCTCCATCTCAATTTGAGCACTCTTCACAGAATATCCTTTACCAATCATCGTTCCAAATACACGATTGCGACTGAAATTAGAATAGCTCGTCACCAACAAATCGCCCAGATAAACAGAACGATCGATATTTCGAGGCATGGGGTCTATTGCCTTTAAGAACCTATCCATCTCGCGGATAGCATTCGATATGAGTACGGCATGAAAATTATCACCATACTTCTGACCATAGCAAATGCCGGCTGCAATAGCATAGACATTCTTCAGCACTGCACCATATTCAATACCCAGCACATCCTCACTTACCGAAGTACGGATATAATTATTTGCCATCTTCTCGGCATAGAGCTCAGCTTTCTTTTTGTCGGAACAAGCCAAAGTAAGATAAGACAGCCTTTCGAGTGCTATTTCTTCGGCATGACTCGGTCCGCTCACCACCAATATATTCTTGGACGGGACATTATACTTCTTGATGAAATATTCTGACACCGAAAGGTTTTCATCTGGTACAATACCCTTTACTGCACTGATAATCGTTTTTTCGCTGATATCAGCAGTCAATTTCTGTATATGCGATTTGATATAAGGAGACGGAGTCACCAAAACCAATGTTTCGGCATCATCGACTACCTTATTAATATCAGAACTAAATCTGATACGACTTGTATCAAAAGGTACATCAGTCAGATAGGCGGGATTGTGTCCCAAACGAATAAAGTCGGCAATACGGTCGTCACGTCTCATATACCAATAGATAGACTTTTCTTTCGTCAAGAATATCTTGGCAATAGCAGTGGCCCAACTTCCTCCGCCCAATATTGCTATTTTAGGTTTTCGTATTAGCATATCTTATTTAGCCATTCACCAACTTCTGCAACTGTAGGGTTGGTAAGTCCAAGTTTGTATTTTTTATTAATACCACATATATCCATTTGAAGTTTCTGAGGATTGACGTCCTTCATATCTTCAACAAGATTATAACCAGCTTTATAGAATACAGGTACCCAGTCTTCGCCAATTCCTAAGGCTACGAATTTATCGGCCTTATCTCTTTTCACCTCTTTCTCGGGACGCATCTGCGGGAAGAATAATACTTCCTGAATAGTGCTCTGACCTGTCATCAACATGACCAAACGGTCGATACCGATACCGATGCCACTCGTAGGAGGCATACCATATTGAAGAGCGCGCAAGAAATCCTGGTCAATAATCATAGCTTCGTCGTCACCTTTATCGGCCAGCTTCATCTGCTCCTTGAAACGTTCTTCCTGATCTATCGGATCGTTCAATTCTGAGTAGGCATTAGCCAATTCCTTACCGTTCACCATCAATTCGAAACGTTCGGTAAGTCCCGGTTTGCTACGATGCATTTTTGTAAGAGGAGACATTTCCACAGGATAATCAATAATAAAAGTAGGCTGGATATAAGTACCTTCGCAGAACTCTCCGAATATTTCATCAATCAGTTTGCCCTTGCCCATTGTATCGTCTATCTCTTCCATCTTCAATTTCTTGCAGACTTCACGAATCTCGGCTTCTTCCATACCATTGAGGTCGTAGCCAGTCTTTTCCTTGATAGCATCGAGGATAGGAAGACGGCGATAAGGAGCTTTAAAACTGATTGTCTTACCATCTACAACACTTTCGCTAGAACCGTTTGCAGCAATACAGATGGTTTCGAGCATCTTCTCGGTGAAAGACATCATCCAGTTGTAATCCTTATACTGAACATAAAGTTCCATACAAGTAAATTCAGGATTGTGACTTCTATCCATTCCTTCATTACGGAAATTCTTACCTATTTCATATACACCTTCGAAACCACCAACAATCAATCTCTTCAAATAAAGTTCGGTTGCGATACGAAGATATAAATCAATATTGAGAGAATTATGATGAGTAATGAAAGGACGAGCACTAGCACCACCAGGTATCGACTGCAGAATAGGAGTTTCTACTTCTGTATATCCGGCACCGTTGAGAATATTACGTAATGTCTCTAGTATTTTGCTTCGCTTCAAGAAAGTCTCTTTAATACCATCATTAACGATAAGGTCTACATAACGTTGACGATAGCGCAGTTCAGGATCGTCGAAAGAATCGTATGCCACGCCATCCTTCATTTTTACAATAGGAAGTGGTTTAAGACTCTTGCTCAAGACAGTCAAGCTCTTGGCATGAACAGTAATCTCACCCATTTGGGTTCTGAAAACAAAACCTTCGATACCAACAATATCACCAATATCCAACAAGCGTTTAAATACAGCATTATACATATCGGGATGTTCTTCGGTAGCGATATCATCACGAGTGATATAAACTTGGATACGACCTTTTGAATCTTGCAGTTCAACGAATGACGCTTTTCCCATTATTCGACGACTCATGATTCGGCCTGCAATAGAAACCTCACGTTTAGGTTCATCTTCTGCAGTATCTTTGAATTCGGCAATAATGTCTGTCGAAAACGCATTCGTTACATATTCTGCTGCGGGATAAGGATTAATTCCCATCTTGCGGAGCTCATCCAGACTGTTCCTACGGATAATTTCTTGCTCACTAAGTTCTAATACATTCATTTAAACAGTTTTATATACTTATTAGAGGGCAAAAGTAATAATAATTTTATGATAAACCGAATAAAACAGACTTATTAACGCACTATTGCCTTATTTCTTTCTTTTGTCAGACTCTTATAATATTTTACACCAATAAGAATTTGATAAGCAAATAATGATTATCAAAATAAGCCCTGCGCACAAAACAAATATTTATTTCATATATTCTCCTCGTGTTTTTGTTTTACATCATCTTATTGCTATCTTTGCAATAAAGAGAAAAAGGCCTAATATCTACCTTGCACTTTTTAGAATGAAAATAAAATATCTGATAGTAATTATCGTTTTACTGACAGAACATTCATTTTGTCACGCTCAAAACTTCTCTTTGATAGTCAAGAGTGATTCTTTAGCATTTCTTGTGCTGAAGTCAGACTCCACTACCGACCAATGGCGACTTCCTTATCCTACATATCGCTTTTGTACCGGAGATGTTGATGGAGATGGCAAAGCCGATGCAATGGTAGGTGTGATAAATAGCACTCGTTTCTATCCGCAAAAAGGGAAAAGACTATTTGTTTTTAAAAATAAAAACGGTCGGGTTCGTCCGCTATGGTTAGGCTCCAAACTCGGCGGAATACTCCAAGATTTTCGTTTTATCAATGGCCGAATTCGGAGTTTGGAAACAACGACAGATAGAAAATATGTTGTGGCCGAATATGTTTGGCAGGTATTCGGCTTTTCATTCGAACGATTTATTGCCAAGGGGGTCAAAAAAAATGTAGCCATTCAATTATTTAACAACTGACTGATATGAAAAGAATCTTATTTTTAGTGTTCGCAATCACTATTACTTTCAACCTTTGTGCACAAAAAAAGAATCCGACAGTGATACTACCAGGAAATGGGCATATTGATATTGAGAAACTAAACAAACCGATAGATACCAATATCGACATATCCAAACTTAGCATCAGTGAGCTGCGAGTGCTTCGAAACGCTTTTGCTGCGCGGCAGGGATATCTCTTTATGAGTGCCGATTTGAGAAGTCTTTTTTCACAGACTTCTTGGTATGACTCACTGATGTGGCAAAGGTTTGACGGACAGGACTCTATTGCGCCTATCAAATATTCTAAAGAAGAAGACTCATTCATTCAACAATTGAAAAGCAAAGAAGATGAATTGATGAAATCCAATTTCAGAGCAGACAATAATAATAAGGTAAACATCAATAATCTGGTCAATCCTTTCCAGCTCGAAACTTTCCAGCAACCATTAAAGGAAGCACTTGCAAAGAATGGTTTCGCAATTGTGCCCAATAACTTCTTGCAACTGTTTCAAATATACGAAAAGAATGATTATCATGATTTTCCCAGTTTTGTAACAACAGACCTCTATCTCCAATTGTTCCATCTATACTTTGATTGCGCTTTGAAAGAAATAGAGCAAAACAAACTGAGTTTATCGATGACCAATCTTTGTTCTAAGATGATAAACGAAATGCGAAGCCGTATTCTCTCGGCTCACGATAAGCAGACTAAAGATGCAGCAGAATACAATCTAGCATACTTTTCGATAGCCTATTCTTTGATTACCGGAAAACCTATCGGTACATTGCCTCTTAAATATCGAACCATGGCCCAGAAAGAATTGCAACGTGTAAACAACTCGGTAAACGATTATTCCGACTTTCTAGGTTATAAAGATATACCTTTCAACTATAGTCTGTTCAAACCTAGAGGGCATTATACTAGGAATATTAGTTTGAAACGATACTTCAAAGCAATGATGTGGCTTCAAACAGTACCTTTCGGAACTGATAAGCCTCAGCAACTACGCCGTGCACTACTCATAGCAGAAGTCATCGGCGGAAATGCCCAACTAAAGAGTATATATAATAAGGTAAGCGATCCGATATCCTACTTGATGGGAACTCCCGACAACATAACAGTACTACAGGTCTACGATATCATCAAAAGTCATAGCGTTACACTAGCCAAACTGATGTCAGACGAGAAAGCTCTGAATGAAATAAGAGCATCTATAGAACAGTTAGCTCAGAAGCAAACCCGTATCAAACCAAAATTCGAATATTCCAGCAGATACAAAATCAATCTGATGCCTCAACGCTATATGCCCGATGCCGAAGTATTACAAGAGATGGTCGATTATCAAAACGAACCGACAAAGCGAGCCACACCGAAAGGACTGGATGTGATGGCTGCAATGGGATGCAGTATTGCCGAACAGACTCTAATTGATGAGTTGAAAGAAGATAGCAGTTGGAATAATTATAAATCAACACTCAGCAAGATGAAGTTGAGGATAAAAGATGTTGATTTTGATGGTACAATTGCTACAAAATGGATGGCTGCATTGAAAACTATGACAGATAAAGATACAAAATACCCCTACTTCATGCAGTCTTTGCAATGGGATAAGAAGAACTTGAATGCAGCGCTGGCATCATGGGCCGAATTGAAACACGATGCCATTCTTTATGCCAAGCAACCTATGGGTGCCGAATGTGGAGGTGCTATTCCCGATCCCGTAGTAAAAGGGTACGTAGAGCCCAATACTGCCTTCTGGACTAAGGCTCTTTCATTGCTAGACGCAACAAAGAATGTATATAAAAAATATGATTTGGCTAATGCCAAAATAAATAAGATAACAGAAAGGATTCGTGAAATCACAGAATTCTTGCTCAGCATGAGCAACAAAGAACTCTCGGGACAAAAGATTACTGACATGGAGTACAAACAAATTGAAAAGATTGGTGCTACTTTCGAAAATATATCTCTCGACCTGATTCGCGAACCCAATCAGTTTCTGCAAGGTTGGGATGACGTGAAGTCAGAAGACAAATCTATCGCTGTTACGGCAGATGTATACACTGCCAATGCAGACAACAACCCCCATCACAGTATACTTTATGAAGGAGTTGGACCAGCCGATGATATCTATGTTGTCATAGAAATGGACGGATACCTTTATCTTACTCGCGGTGCTGTCTTTTCGTATAGAGAATATCAACGTCCTACTACCGAACAACGTATGACAGATGGAGAATGGCAAAAAGAATTGAAGATACATCCCCGACTTGGTGTACCTACTTGGATGAATGAAATAACTGTTCCTCTACCTAAAGCACCCGAAGATAATGAAACGATATTCTATAGCTCAGGCTGCTAAGTTCTGTCTATTACTGCTGCCAGCACTTTTATTGTCTGTCTCTGCCGTTGCAGGCGATACGCTGAGTTTATCTTTCACCGGAGATATTCTTCTCGATAGAGGAGTAAGACAATTTATCAGAATAAAAGGAGCAGACGGTTTATTTTCGAAATCTATAGATTCTTTATTCAACCATTCGAAAATTGTAATTGGCAATTTAGAATGTCCTGCTACAAAGATAGAAGCTCCGATGTTCAAACGGTATATATTTAGAGCAGAACCCGAATGGTTGGAGGTATTGCATCGTCACGGCTTTACCCATCTCAATCTAGCCAATAATCATAGTATAGACCAAGGAAGAGATGGACTTATTGATACCCAGCAAAACATCATCCGAGCAGGAATGATTCCTATCGGTGCAGGAGAGAATATGGAAGAAGCAGCTTATCCTATAATATTGGCAGTTCAACCTCGCAAAGTATATCTGGTAACATCTCTGCAGATGGCACTCGAGAACTTCGACTATCTTACAAACAAGCCATGTGTCAGCCAGGAAAGTTTTGATTCATTGTTGCGACGTATCAAAGTTCTAAGACAGAATGAACCGAATAGCTATATCATTGTCACCCTTCATTGGGGAATGGAACATACGTTGAAAGCAATGCCATATCAACGTCAAGAAGCCCATCAGATAATAGATGCAGGGGCAAACTGCATTGTCGGTCATCATCCCCACGCCATGCAGAATGTAGAAACATACAAAAACTGCAAGATTTATTATAGCATAGGTAATTTCATCTTCGACCAAACGAAACCCATCAACACCAATGCTTGTGTAGTGAATATTAAAATATCCGAAACATCAGCCAAAGTGACGACAATTCCTATTAAAATAGAAAAATGTGTGCCACTTGTTTGTCAATTCATTTTTCAATAGTAACTTTGTTGCCCGTTAAGGTAATGTGTTTTATACCTTATTATATAAGAAGACTTATGATGGATCCTTTTTCAATAATTGATAAGTATTATCCAAACGACAATAGATTGAGGCAGATATTGGTACTTCACAGCAGTGCCGTAAAGCACAAAGCATTATGGATTGTAGATCATCATCCTGAGTTGGAAGCCGATAGAGAGTTTGTCTCAGAAGCTGCCATGCTCCATGATATTGGCATCTTCCTAACTAATGCTCCTTCTATCTGTTGCATGGGCAATGAACCATATATTCGTCACGGATTTCTTGGAGCTGAATTGATGCGCAAAGAAGGTTTTCCCCGCCACGCATTGGTTTGCGAACGCCATACCGGAGCCGGGTTGTCGCTTAGCGAGATTGAATTGCAGCAATTACCTGTTCCCCATAAAGACATGCTTCCGATAAGTATCGAAGAACAGATTATTTGTTTTGCTGACAAGTTCTTTTCGAAGACCAAGTTGGAAGAAGAAAAAACAGTAGAGAGAGCCTTGTCAAGCATTTCTAAGTATGGAGAGGAAGGAGTAACAAGGTTCAAAAAATGGTGTAAAGTCTTCCTTTAGAAAACTAAAAGATTAATAAAGTACGTCTAAAAAGCCATTATTTACCGAAGATTGAGTAATTTTGTCGGTTACTTTAGCAAAAGTATATTGAATGTCGTCAACTAAATGGAATAAGATATTAGCCACATTGGTGGCAATCGCCTTTCTGCTCCCCGGATTGGCAGAATCTCAACGTCCCAAGCAAAAGAAGACTGCTCCCAAGACCGAGCAGACCGGAGTTGTGAAGAAAGACGCGATAAAAGCCGATTCACTGAAGACAGACACGCTGGGCAATGACTCCGTAAAAAAGAAGAAAGACCAGCTTAATGCCCCGGTTGAATATTCGGCAGACGATTCTATTGTCTTTACTCAAGATGGCTTTGCCCACCTCTATGGCAATGGTAAAGTCAACTATCAAAAAACAGAACTGAAAGCTCAAACTATTTCAATGAACATGGATAGCAGCACTGTCTTCGCAAGAGGTGCCGAGAAAGACTCATTGGGACAGATAAAAGGTAAACCTGAATTTAAAGATGGTGAAACACCATACGATTCGGAAACCATCCGATATAACTTTAAGAGTAAGAAAGGTATTATCAGTGATGTCGTCACCCAGCAAGGTGAAGGATATGTCGTTGGTAAGAATGCAAAGAAAGGTAGCAACGACGAACTTTATATGATGGGCGGTAAGTATACAACTTGTTCTGACCATGCACATCCCGACTTCTATTTCCAGATGACGAGAGCCAAAGTGCGTCCTAAGAAAAATGTGGTAACAGGTCCTGCCTATCTTGTTGTACAAGATGTACCACTACCTATTGCTGTACCATTCTTTTTCTTCCCCTTTACCAGTTCATACTCTTCGGGCTTCATCATGCCGACCTACATGGACGATTCCAGTCGTGGTTTCGGTCTGACAGGTGGTGGCTACTATTTTGCCATCAATGATTATATGGACTTGAGGTTAACGGGAGATATCTATACCAAAGGCTCATGGGCCATCAATGCGCTGACCAACTATAATAAACGATATAAATATTCCGGTTCGTTGCAAGCCAACTATCAGATAACTAAAACCGGTGATAAAGGTCTGAGCGACTATGCAGTTGCCAAAGACTTTAAAGTTGTATGGAGTCATCGCCAAGATTCTAAAGCCAATCCGAATAGCACATTCTCTGCCAGTGTAAACTTTGCCACCAGTAGTTATGAGCGGACAAATGTCAACAACTTATACAACTCACAATTACTCACTCAGAACACAAAGACATCAAGTATCAGCTATTCCAGGACATTTCCTGAACAGAATCTAACGTTGGCAAGTACTTTCAATATTGCTCAAACATTGGCTGACTCATCAATTGCCATCACAATGCCTGACTTGAATATCACATTGAGTCATATCTACCCATTCAAGAGAAAGAAAGCGGTAGGAAACGAAAGATGGTACGAAAAGATTGCCCTAAGTTATACAGGCCGACTGACCAATAGTATAAAAACCAAAGATGATAAGATTTTTAAAAGTAGTCTGACTCGCGACTGGATTAATGGTATGCAGCACAATATACCAATCAGTGCTACTTTCACTCTATTCAAATACTTTAACCTTACCCCTTCGGTAAATTATACCGAACGTTGGTACACCCGGAAGATAATGCAGGAGTATGATACATCTAAAAGATCTCTTGTTACCAATCCAGGTGATACTATTTACGGTTTTCACCGAGTATATAATTATAGTGCCAGTCTGGGTATTAGTACCAAACTGTATGGTATGTACAAACCTCTCTTCATGAAAAAGAAAGAGATTCAGATTCGACATGTATTAACTCCTACTGTCAGTATCAGTGGAGCTCCCGACTTTGGTTCATCACGTTATGGCTATTGGGAAAAGTATATCGACTCTGCCGGTAAAGAACAATACTATTCACCGTATTCGTCCCAGCCGTTCGGCGTACCTAGCCGAGGGAAACAAGGAGTAGTCAGTTTCGATGTATCCAACAATATAGAGGCTAAATTCAAGGCAAAAAACGACTCTGTTAAGAAAATAAGTATCATCGATGAATTGGGTGCCAGCCTATCTTATAATATGGCTGCCGAGACCAGACCATGGAGTGATTTGAGTATGCGACTTCGTTTAAAATGGTTCAAAGCTTATACCATCAATGTCAATGCATCATTTGCCACTTATGCCTATCAGTACGATTCAAAGGGTAATATCTCGGTAGGCGACCGCACTGAATGGTCGTATGGTCGTTTCGGAAGATTCCAAGGCTACAGTTCATCTTTCAGCTTCACACTGAACAATGATACATTTAAAAAATTATTCGGAAAAGATAAAGACAAAGATAAAGACAAGAAAGAAGGTAAAGACAATAATGAGGACAATGCCCTGACTGATCCTTCTAAAAAGAATGAAGATCCTTCTATGAGGCAAAATAGTGGAGACCAACCTGCACAGCAAAAAGCAAAACTTGATGCTGATGGATACAAGGCTTTCAGCATGCCATGGTCTTTATCTCTCAATTATTCTTATGCTATTGCCGAAAATACTTCGGCCCAAATCAACCGTACTACCATGCGCTACCCCTACAAGTTTACCCATAACTTGAATCTATCAGGCAATTTGAAATTGTCCGACAAGTGGGCATTCAATTTTTCTGGTGGATATGATTTCCAGAGCAAGGCAGTTACCCAGACATCTGTTAGCATCACCAGAGACCTTCACTGCTTTACAATGACTTGTAACCTCTCTCCTTTCGGAACTTACAAATATTATAGTT
Source organism: Bacteroidaceae bacterium (assembly GCA_036846645.1). GTDB lineage: Bacteria > Bacteroidota > Bacteroidia > Bacteroidales > Bacteroidaceae > JAAYUD01. Next base: position 15,503 of record DAIUBN010000040.1, read on the forward strand.
TCACTATTCGTGCTACAGCTAATATTCTGCGAGATTTGAAATGGGATCAGAGAAGTCAGACGCAGAGCAATATACAATGGTACTAAATTCCAAAGTATTTGTGTGATATTGAAAGGTATATTTGGGATTTTAAGGAAATTATGCAATAAATTTCAGCGAATATCAGTGCAGTATGAAAATAATTATCTACTTTTGCTGACAATTTATTTAATAAACTATGGGTACAATAATAAAACCGAAAAATTATAAGTCTCTTCTGAGTCTACAACAGACAGAACAGGGTATTAAACTTATCAAAGAATTCTTTCAAGAGAATCTCTCTGCCGAATTGCGTCTACGTCGTGTCACTGCACCACTTTTTGTGCTCAAAGGCACCGGTATCAACGATGACCTTAATGGTGTAGAGAGAGCAGTATCTTTTCCTATCAAGGACATGGGCGATGTGAAAGCAGAAGTTGTGCATTCACTAGCAAAATGGAAGCGTTTGGCATTAGCTAAATATCATATTGAACCGGACTACGGATTGTATACTGATATGAACGCTATCCGTGCCGACGAGGAACTGGATAATCTTCATTCTCTCTATGTAGATCAATGGGATTGGGAACGTTCGATGACCGCCGAAGAACGCAATATAAACTTTCTTGAAGAGATTGTCAACAGAATATATGCCGCAATGGTCCGTACAGAATATCTGGTATACGAAAGTTATCCAGAAATCAGACCATGTCTGCCCAAAAAGATTCACTTTATTCATGCAGAAGAACTTCGCCAACTTTATCCTAATTTAGACCCCAAGGAACGTGAAGACGAAATATGCAAAAAATATCGTGCGGTATTTATTGTCGGCATAGGTGGTAAATTGGGTGATGGCAAGAAACATGACGGACGTGCTCCCGACTATGATGACTTCACCACAAAAGGGCTCAACGACCTTCCTGGTCTGAACGGCGACTTACTACTTTGGAATGAAGTACTAGGACGAGCATTCGAAATTTCATCAATGGGTATCCGCGTCAACAAAGAGACGCTGCTTATCCAATTGAAAGAAGAAGGCGAAGAAGAAAGATTAAAATATTATTTTCATCAAAAACTGATAGCAGGCGAACTTCCGTTATCTATCGGAGGCGGTATAGGCCAGTCAAGACTCTGTATGTTCTATCTTCGGAAAGCACATATCGGCGAGATTCAGGCAAGTATCTGGCCCGACGAGATGCGCAAGGAATGTGCAGCCTGCGGTATTGAATTGATTTAAACATTTATGGACGTAAAAATAGAATCTACTTGGAAAGAGCATCTGAAAGACGAATTTGACAAAGATTACTTTGTTCAGCTTACCGACTTTGTTCGCAATGAATATCACAACGGCACAATCTATCCACCGGGACACCTCATATTCAATGCTTTCAATCTCTGCCCGTTCGATAAAGTAAAAGTAGTCATTATCGGCCAAGATCCTTATCATGGACCAGGCCAAGCTCATGGACTTTGTTTCTCAGTGAACGACGGTGTAGCTTTTCCTCCTTCCTTGCAGAATATTTTTAAAGAAATAAAATCAGATATTGGCACCGATGTGCCCCAGTCGGGTAATCTTACCCGCTGGGCACAACAAGGTGTACTCCTGCTCAACTCCACACTTACAGTCCGCGCCCATTTGGCAGCATCTCATGCCCGCCACGGATGGGAAACATTTACAGACGCAGTAATCCAGTCACTTGCCGAAGAAAGAGAACATTTGGTTTTCATCCTATGGGGTTCTTATGCTCAGAAAAAAGGTGCATTTATTGACCGTAGCAAACATCTAGTTCTTAGTTCGGCACACCCCTCTCCCCTATCTGCATACAACGGATTCTTCGGGAATAAACATTTCAGCAAAACCAACGAATACCTAATCAAGTATGGCAAAACACCAATAAATTGGTAAACGCCAAAACTCTTGCCGCTACATTCTGCATTCTAAAGTATTGTGTTATAATGAATTTAGCCTGTATAACTTACAACGCTAAACATATAGACAATACAAAAAAATCATAAAGACGTTACGTCCGTCACATTAATATCTTTCTCTGCAAACATAACTACGTTTTTAGAAAAACATTTTCATCATTCTTTTGTGCAAGAACGACACATTAAAGTATAAAATTACTAATAACTTTAACATTTAATCGTTAAATGTATAAATCATATTCTCAACATAGTAAAAAGATCCATACTGAAATATCAGCACCCTAAAAATATTCTTATTACGCAAATTAAATGCAATAATTATACACAATTAAAGTTTACATCAATTAATTTTAAAAAAAATTGCTCATTTTGGTAGAACTTTTAAAAGATATA
>DAIUBN010000041.1:0-17591 GCA_036846645.1 Bacteroidaceae bacterium
AACAACTTCTTGCAATTGGCGAGCATTAGATTTCATCGTGATACGCATATTGGGACGAGCTTTGGTAGTCATCTCTTGCATACCGACAAAACTAATTGTCAATATAGCACCCTCGGGTACATTATATAAGACGAATTTACCGTCACTATTTGTGATGGCTGCTTTTCGGCTGTTTTTTACTCGGATGGAAGCGCCGATTACAGGTAGATTGTCTTCGTCCGAGTTGATAAAACCCGTTACATTAATGTTTCGACGTTCCATCTTGCGGATAACGCATACTCCGTTTTTCATTTCGTAGGTGAGGTCGCGATCTTCGAGAAGATTACCTACTACCGATTCCCAGTTTTCATTACTGGCTTTAATCGATACATTGTCTCCTACTAGAATTTGTGAATTATAAAGGAAATTCACACCTGTCTGCTTCTTCACTTCATTAAGGACTGTCTCTAAAGATACATCCTTTAGATTGAGTGTCACTGTTTTTCGAGGCGCGGCAAGAGCCGACACTTGCAGAAATATGAGAAGCAGCACCATTAATTGTCCAACTTTCTTCATTGTCTTGGGTTTCAATTAAACATCTATTATATTCAATATATACAGTACTAGCTCTTACTGGCCCGACATGATCTGCGCAAATCTTACGGACCGGCAAAAAACAATTACTAAGGTTCTGATATTATTCCGTTTTAATTTCAGCTTATGTTTTCATGGCAAGATTTTTTCTATTCTCTCTTACTGAAATAGACCTTGCGTCCTACTACCCGGTAAGACAAGTCGCCCGTCATCTCGAATACATCGAGAAAAGCATTCATGGTATCATAACGGCGCACTGTACCGGTATATGTCAGGTCGGGAATATCATTATCATCGTATTCTACATCCACATTGTACCATTTAGAGAAGGTAGACATGATATTACCTAAAGTTTCATTGTGGAAGTTGTATAGTCCTTTGGTCCAGCTGATATAGTCTTCTACATCGACATTGCGTTTGTGAAGCAAGTTGCCCATAGCCACGGCTTGTTCTCCAGGTTCGAGCATCACACTTTCGCGACTAGAATTGGTGAAACGCACTTTTCCTCGAACGAGTGTCACTTCGCACCGCTGACGATCGTCGTAAGCATTGACATTGAAAGCAGTACCCAATACTTGGACATCGCCATAACGAGTCTTCACAATGAATGGATGTGCAGCATCTTTCTTCACATCGAAGTAGGCTTCACCTTTAAGTTCGACAACACGTTGGTTACCACTAAACTGCATGGGGAATATCAATTCGGAAGCAGCATTGAGATGTACTGTTGTACCATCGGCAAGCAGCACTGTATTTTCTCCTCCACGAGGAATGACAAACTTATTGAGTTGATAGCTGGCACTTGTCGTATCGCTCAAGTTAACTTGTACCGGAGTATACGACAACAGTCCTTGGCGATAAGTTACCTTGACACCACCAACAACGACATTCATATTATTGGCTCCCACCACCATGGTTTTACCACCAGGCATTACAATCTGTCCCTTCTGAATACCGGGACGAAGTATAGTAAGTGCGTTATTGGTAGCCTCTTGAGTAGGAATCATCTTCCAGATAGCGAATACGCCAATCAACAATACGGCAACAGCAGCTACCGAATACCACATGCGCAACGAACGGCGACGTGCCGATGTTGCAGCAGGACGAACTTTATTAATAAAACGAGTATAAGCTTCCTGACTCGAATAAGAATTATATCTTTCAAATTCCTCTTCTAGAGCATGTTCGTGGCGCAACTCCTCGTACTTGGCTTTCAGTTCCGGATGTTCGGCCAAGAGTTGTTCTGCCCGAAGACGATCTTCTTCCGAAATCTCGTCGTCGACAAGCAACTTGCGAAGCAAAGAGGCGTCATCGTATATGTTGAATTGATCTGCCATTTTCTTTATTTCTTCCTTTGTTTATAATGAATACTCGCAGAGTAGAAAAAAGGGTGACAAGAAAATGCAATTATTTTTAATAAAAATATATAGATGAGATACATGGTGCTTATAAGCCTTATAGGCTCCATATAAGTTATAAGAAAAGCAAAAGCACCGAGAACTGCGAATCTTTAAGATGTTCTCTCAAAAACTTATAGGCACGCATCTTCTGGGTTTTTACGGTATTGATGCTGATGCCAAGCGTTTCGGCTATCTCATTCCAGTCGTGACCTTCAATGCGAAGCATCATGATGCGGTGTTGTTCGGTAGGCAATTCATTAATATATAGGTAGAGCTGACGAATCATCTCCTCTCGGATGGTCAAAGCATAAATGGATTCGTCGTCTTGCTCTTCGGACTGGCCTTCGGCAAGAGAAGCTAGAATATCTGTATGAAGCCGATGATCGCGAAGATAAGAAAGACAACGATTGTAGCAAGCCTTATATAAATAATTGGTAAGTTCGCGCCCGTCAATAAACTGATGCTCATTTTCGTAAATGGCAAGAAACACCTCTTGCACCAAATCTTCTACTTCTCCTTGCAATGGAGCCAGCAGACGAGCGACATAAGAGCACAATGCTGCATAATATCTCTTGTACAGATATTCGTAGGCAGTCGCATCCTTATGATTGATACTTGCAATGATTTCGGTGATAGATCTCTCTAAAGGCTCCATTTACTATGTTCATGGTTTTTGCGTAGCAAATTAACGGATAATAAGTTTCATATCCAAATAATGTTTTATTTTTATTTCGGCTATCCTAAAGAAAGCAAAAAGACTGCGGCTTGCCGTAGATCACGACAAGCCGCAGCCAAGTATGATTAAATAAGTGTAGACTTATTATTAATTCTGAATATTAGGTTCTTCCAATCCGTAGCCTTTCTTCTTATCGACAACCTTAAGTACCAAGCCCAAGATGAGGGCGGCAACACCTAGGAATGCCAACATAACAAGCGGTGCTGTGTAGTTGTATTTTGTAGGATCTGTGACACCCGGATTGGTTTTATCGAGTACCTTACCAATAAGCAATGGGAACAGCCACAATCCTATATTCTGAATCCAGAAGATCAGCGCATAAGCCGAACCGATAATCTTACCATCGACCAACTTCGGAACACTTGGCCAAAGTGATGCAGGAACCAATGAGAAAGAAGCACCCAAAACAAGAATAGTAAGATAAGCAATGATAATTCCTCCAACAGCATTGCCCTTGAAAGCAGGAAGGATGAAAGCAAATGTAAGGTGACAGGCAATCAGCAATAGAGAGCCTAGTACCAACATGGATGCTGCCTTACCTTTATGATCTACATAATTTCCAAGTATAGGAGTGATACCTACTGCAAGAAGTGGGAATACGGCAAACACTGTTTCGGCAGATTGACGCATATAGCCCATATAGCAGAATACGACAAGTGAGATGATTGACAACAGCAGCATACCATACTTCAGACTCTTTGTCTTCATGAAGTTGCTGGCAAAAGCACAAGCAGCAACAACAATCATAATAAGATATTGAATGATAGTGACCGAAGGCGATGCCCAGAATGAATCAGGAGGAAGTTGAGTGAATGTAAGATTACATTGCAACATATTTACAGCATACTTCTGGAATGGGAAGATGGCACTATAATATAGTACACAAAGCAGAGCAACAATCCAGAATCCACTGCAAGTAAGAATCTGACCTAAATCACTAATCTTGAATGGATCATCTTTTTCTTCTGCCTCGCCAGTCTGTGCATCGAGTTTCTTATCCATAAAGAAGTATACGACGAACATGATCAAAGCAATCATCAACAATACTACACCAAATGCTACCGAGCGAGAAACGTCGATATGACCTCCAAGCTTGGCGAAGAACGGTGAGAAAATCATGCAGGTAGCAACGCCCAAACGTGCAAGGGCCATTTCAGATCCCATTGCTAAAGCCATCTCACGACCTTTGAACCATTTCACAATACCACGAGAAACAGTGATACCAGCCATCTCAGCACCACAACCGAAGAACATGAAACCGATAGCAGCGACTTTGGCAGATGCAGGCATGCCATGATAGAACGGACTGACGCCCAGTTCATCAAATCCTGGAATATAATTCAGGTTTTGTGTAAACCATGTTTCGATTCCGCTTCCTATAAAGCTGTCACTAATGGCATAGTATTTTATAAGAGCACCAAATAGCATCACACCACCCGATAGAATAGCAGTGAAACGAACACCCATCTTATCGAGGATGATACCAGCAAATATCAGGAAGAATACGAAGACGTTGAGGAATGTTTCTGCGCCTTGCATTGTACCGAAGGCAGTAGAATCCCAGTGTCTTTGGGAAAGCATCAAGTCTTTGATTGGTGAAAGAATATCCATAAAGATATAGGCACAGAACATTGCTAGTGCCAAAAGAAGAAGGGCTGTCCAACGGACAGAGGCCTTATCACGCATTGTTTGGTGAATTTGATCCGTAATTGTCATTTGTATTTAATTATTTTAGTTATTTATATAGGTCTATTATTTTTAACTGGATGCAAAAATAAGTATTTTCGTTAGTTATCCCTAACAAAATGAATAGTTTTACATTAAAAAAAAGCGGAACTGCAAAATTCGTATAAATTTAGCAGTTCCGCTTTCAAGTTGTTATTTCAACTACTTATGAGCAGCAGAATTGTTTGCTGCAGGTGCAGTTGTAGCCGTAGGTACCTTGCTACTAGGTGCAGATGCACCAGCCGGGATATTATACGGGTTTGTACTTTGATCTTTTTGAGCTTGTTCCATTACAGCATCAGTTTTCTGTGTGCTGTTAGGCACATAAGCCGACGCAATACTCATCACTACCATGAAGGCAGCCAATCCCCACGTTGCTTTCTCCAAGAAGTCGGTCGTCTTACGAACGCCCATAATCTGATTGGAAGATGAGAAACTGGAAGCAAGACCTCCACCTTTCGAATTCTGAATCAATACGATGAAGCACATCAAAATAGATGCAATCACCATCAAGATTACGATTAATACATACATTTTTGTTACTATTTCTGTTTTTCGTTAATAATCAATTTTTCCAAAAATCTGATTTGGTCTGCAAAGTAACTATTTTTTTTCGGATTTTTCAAGTATAATTTGCGAATTATTTCAAGAGCTTTCTCATATCGGTGCTGTTTGATGTAAATTTTGGCTAAAGTTTCAGTAAAACAGCCATCTTCATCGTCCGAAAGTGACATATCCGGACCTTTTGGTTCGGGCATAATTTCGTATGGCGAATCGGGAATTAATTTGAACTCGCCGCCACTACCTTGAATGAATCCGTCAATCAATTCGTCACCATGAGATTTGGGCGTTTGTTGTTTTTCTTCGTCCATCGGATTCTCTTCTTCCTGCTGCAAAAGATAGGCCACATAGTCAGTAGCATAATTCACCGGTGTAGCGGGTTTAGGTTCACGAGGTTTCTCTTCGAGATAATGGTCGATAAGCGAAAGCATTCGGTCGCCACCCTCTTGAGAAGGTTGCACATCAGGTTCTTTCTTTTCTTCTTGCAAACCGGGATACTCATATTGTTCGCCTTCGAGCAATTGGAACAGCACACGACGGTCGAGAATATAGATGATAGATTTGCGAAGTTCGCTGCCGAAAGAATCATCGTGGAGCAGAAAGAGATTCTTCAGGAACAATAGCCGGAGCGATTGAAAATACGGATAACGTTCGAGAGCAGTGCGCAACTGATACAGAGTATCGCGGTTGAGCTGCTCGGGATGCTGAATCCATAATTGCAAAGTATCGGATGTAATCATTTTCTATCTATCTTCTATATATTACCAATTGGCAACGGTCGCATTGAATATCTGGTCGGTGATTTCTTTAGACATCTCTGTTATCAACTGGTCTTGAACCTGAGTCAACAACTGAGTTGAATCGTAAGTACGGAATGCCGAGAACTGTTTCTCGAAATCCTGCTGATGATCTACATTGTTAGTAAAGCGTACATTGACGGTGAGCACCAATTTTGTTTTAGAAGCATAGCCTGTAGAATTGACAGCCTCATTGTATTGATTGTAGCCCACTATCTCGCCCTCAATAGCCAGGTCGGGAGTACGTTTCACCATCCGAAGACGAGTCTGACGAACAAAGACATCTTTCAAATCTTCGTTGAACTTTGTTCCCAACGGTGCATAAACATATTCGGACCGAATCGGGAAATCGGTAATCATCAACGTCTTGATCTTATCATAATTGATAGAAGAGCCGTTGAACTTATACGAAATGCTACAAGACATGCATAACGGCATAAGCAGTATAAGCGACAGACGAAGTATTTTAGTTGTCCAAGCCATATTCTTTTATTTTTCTATATAATGTACGTTCTGAAATATTCAAATCACGGGCGGCATCTTTACGTTTGCCCCGATGTTTGTTGAGTGCTTTAATAATCATTTCTTTTTCTACCTCATCGAGCGACAATGTATCTTCCAGCTCTTCTACATTAATATTATCATCACTCTCGTCGTGAGAATAAGATACCGACGGCACCCGCTGAATCTGTTGCGGTATGAGAGTAGGAACAGAATGCAATGACTGCGGGTCGGTGCCACCTTTCATTGGTTCAGATACAGTCTGGCCGTGCATAATATCTCCAACACTCTTCTTCAGTTCGGTAATATCATTGCGCATGTCAAAAAGCACCTTATAAAGTATCTCTCGTTCGTTCTCAAAACCTTTCTCTTGTTTCACTCCAAAAAGTGCAGGAAGACTCTGACCTGTGATAGGCTCAGGCAGATAGTGATGCAAGATTTCTGGCGTTATCTCTCTGTTGGTTTCGATAATAGAAATCTGCTCTGTGATGTTCTTAAGCTGGCGAACATTACCGGGCCAAGGATAAGCGACCAATAATTCTTTTGCCTCATCGGTGAGATGAATAGCAGGCATCTGATATTTCTCGGCAAAGTCTGAAGCAAACTTACGGAACAGCAATGCGGCATCGTCTCCTCTTTCACGAAGAGCAGGAATCTTGATGGGCACCGTATTGAGACGATAGAACAGGTCCTCACGGAATCGTCCTTCCGAAATAGCCTTTGTAAGATTGACGTTGGTAGCCGCTACAATACGAACATCGGTCTTCTCTACTTTCGAAGAGCCGACTTTGATGAACTCTCCACTCTCGAGAACACGAAGCAGACGGGCTTGAGTAGGCAGCGGCAACTCTCCTACCTCATCGAGAAAGATGGTACCCCCATTGGCTTCACCAAAATAGCCTTTACGTTCGCCGATTGCTCCGGTAAATGCACCTTTCTCGTGACCAAAGAGTTCGGAATCTATAGTTCCTTCGGGAATAGCACCGCAATTGACAGCAATGTACTGTCCATGCTTGCGACGGCTGTATTGGTGAATGATTTGCGGAAAGCTTTCCTTACCGACACCACTTTCACCGGTAATCAATACAGACAAGTCGGTAGGTGCCACCTGAATTGCAATATCAATGGCACGAGCCAACGCTTCGGTATTACCAATAATACCAAAACGAAGTTTTACTTGCTGTATCTGTGATTTATTCATATTCTAATTCTCCATTCTAAAGTTCGGTTTCATCATCGGTGGTATCCAACTTGAGCTTATCGCTATCATCATTCTTATCGAAATATTGTTTGCGAAGCGGATGAGCATGAATACTCCTTTCGTGGATACGACTGCGGAAAATATCTATAGCATTATAAATGGCTTGGCGGAAAGAATCTTCATTGGCAACACCCTGACCGGCGATATCGTAGGCTGTTCCATGAGCAGGAGAAGTGCGGACAACGGGCAGACCTGCCGTATAGTTCACGCCTTCATCCATAGCAAGAGATTTGAACGGTCCCAAGCCTTGGTCGTGATACATGGCCAATATGCCATCAAAATGTTCGTAATTGCCGGAGCCCATAAAACCATCTACCGGATAGGGACCATAGCAAAGCATACCCTTGGCTGCCAATTCTTGAACAGCCGGTATGATAATTTTTTCTTCTTCATCGCCCAACATTCCGGCATCTCCGGCATGAGGATTGAGAGAAAGAACTGCAATACGTGGCGCATCGATACCAAAATCTTGTTTCAAAGAGCGATTGAAGACATTAAGTTTGGTTTGAATCAATTCTTTCGTTATAGAAGAAGCAATATCGCGAACGGCCAAATGATTGGTGACAAGTGCAACTCTGAAATCGCGCTGCATCAGTATCATCAAGGCCTTGCTACCATTACCCAATTCCTTCTCAAAATATTCGGTATGTCCGGGGAAAGAGAACTCGTCCGACTGAATGGCATGCTTATTGATAGGAGCCGTCACGATGACGTCAATCAAACCACATTTATAATCATCGACTGCCCTTTCGAGCGCCTGATAAGCTGCCAAACCCGATTCTTTATCAGATTTGCCAAATTCGACTTTCACTTCATCACCATTACAATTGAGAATATTCAGTTTATCACGAGAGGCTTCAGATGCACTATTGATACTGACAAAGTTTGTTGTCATATTCAAAGCTTTGCGATGATATGTCGCAACCTTCGGCGAACCGTAAACAATCGGTGTACAAAGTTCAAACATAGCAGGATCGGAGAAAGTTTTCAATATCACTTCGTATCCTACACCATTAATATCACCTTGAGTTATACCAACTCTTATTTTATTATTCTCCATAATATACTGAATTTAATTTTTGTCTTTATTAGTTGTCGAAACCTGTGCACCCGGCATCTTCAATGTGAAGAGCGAAGCACTCAGACTTCTTAATAAATTGCCTTTAGGACGGTCGGGAGCATATACAAATACTTCGACCACATATATCTTATGTTGCGAATCATTGAAATACACCTGAGAAGTGAACGGACCTCCCATAAAGTCGCCTTTCATTCGCCACAATCCACATACTTCCTGTCTTCCCTTATTCTTATCTCCGACTATCAGTCCGATAGGTTCGGTTGTCATATATGTCCCCTTAACATGGCCAGGAATATTGACCCTCATTACAGAATCACGCTTGGCAATGAAATAAGAAGAGTCTACAGAGTGTGCATCGATAGGATAAGAGTACATCACAAAGTTTTGGTTGACGGCCGGTGTTCCGGTAGAAGCCCAAAGAAAATCTTTCCCAACTTTCACGTCGTGCAATTCGCGCGGTACAAAGACCTCACATCCCCCAAACGATGAACTCACCGCATTGGCAACGATACCACTGTGTTCTTTCTGCAAAGCAGCGATTTTGCTATTCATTTCAAAATCGGACAAGGTAGAAATAATCTGTTTGGATTGCGCCTCGACGAAAGATGAAAAATCATTCTGATCGGGAGACTCTATCGTGAGCATGCATTGAGGAGATGCAAAAGGATTGTGCTGCATCTTCATCTGCGATTTAGAATACTTGCTATCTATCTTGACCATAATGATGCTACGAACATACTTAAGCTCTCCATCAAAATGTTGGGAAGGAGAATACATAAAATGGAAAGAACTTTCGTGCAACGGTAGGCCTACGGGGTCTGATCTCAACACCTTTATCAACGAACGACCTGCGATAGAATCCCAGCAAGCCTGATCGGCAACAACTAATACTTCGTAAGGTCCGCCACTGGATGGAGACAGAAGTAGATTGGAATTGCTGCAAGATGTGAAGACAAGCATAACCAAAGGGCACAATATATATGGGTAGTTCTTTCTCATGTACTAAAACAACTTACTCTTTCTGTTTTTCATTATTCTTTGAGGTCGACAACATTCCGCAAGCGGCAAAGATATCTTCACCTCGCGAAGCACGGATGGTAGCAAACAAGCCATGCTGGGTGAGATAATCTCTAAAATGTTCCATCGTTGCAATATCATCTCCTTCGAAAGGAGCATCGGGTATAGCATGAAAACGTATCAAGTTGATACGACAATCCAAACCACGAAGCAATTTCAACAACGATTTAGCATACAGCTCAGAATCATTCAATCCTTTGAACATGATATATTCGAATGACAATCGGCGTTGTTTACTAAAGTCGTACTGTTTCAACAAGTCGACCACTTCGAGTATAGAGAATGAACGTTCAGCAGGCATAATCTCTGCTCGCTGTGCCGGTATTGGAGAGTGAAGACTAATAGCCAGATGGCAGTCACTCTCGTCTAAAAATCTTTTCAATCCTTTCTTTAATCCGACGGTAGAGAGCGTAATACGTTTCGGGCTCCACGCCAGACCGTATGCCGAAGTCATCACTTCGAGTGCCTTCAAAACTTCATCAAGATTATCTAGCGGTTCTCCCATACCCATCATCACTACATTGGTGAGTTGCTCAAATTCGGGTAAAGAAAGTATCTGATTCAATATCTGTCCAGAAGAAAGACTTGCTTGAAAGCCCATTCTACCCGTCATACAGAATTTACAATTCATTTTGCATCCCACTTGAGAAGAGACACAAAGCGTAGCACGTTCTTTATCGGGTATATAAACAGCCTCAATATAGCGTCCTTCTCCTGCGGGAAAAAGATACTTGATGGTTCCATCAACAGAATGCTGTGCATCAACAGGATCATCGGCTCCAACCTCATAAAACATCTTCAATGCCTCACGATGCTTCAACGACAGATTGGTCATATCATCTATCGTCCTGACATGTTTGGTATAAAGCCAGCCAGCCATCTGCTTCGCGGCAAAGCGAGGCATACCCATATCGGAGGCTACCTTCTCGAGCTCCTCAATGGTCAATCCTAATAGTTTTTGCTTCGTTTGTGGCACAATATCTATTTTCATTAATGCAAATGTAAGTATTTTAATTGAAAAAGAAACGCGCTACTTGAATAGTTTTTCAAGTAGCGCGAGTCTTTTAAGAATTGTTCGTTATTTAGCTATCAATTAGAAGAACAAATAACGTTTATCTTTTACTTTTCCTTTAATATAAAGGTCATTCATCAATCTGCTAGCAGCTTGTTGGTGCATGCTTACCAAACGTGTTTCTTCACTACGTTCGTTGAACTTCTCATTCAGACGGCTCTTGTTGATTACCTGAAGAACGATTACACCAGCATTACCTTTTATTGGTTTGCTCAGTTTATTGACTGGAGAGATAGATGTATAAGCACCTACAACAGGCTCGCTGCTATTCAAAGAAGAAACAAATGCAGGAGCATCAAATGTAACGTGTTTCAAAGTATCACCTACTGCAGTTGGCATATTGCGATATTGTGCCATAGAGGTGAAGCCTTTCATCTTATCCATAATCATTTCAGCTTTCTTGTCTTTCAACACTTCAGCTTTCAACTGATCTTTAACTTTCTCCCAAGGACGATAACCTTCTTTATTGATACCAGTCAATGCAATCACTAAGATATGGTTGTTGTCACCACATTCATAAACTGAAGAGACAGCACCAACTTTAGCACCATATACCCAACGCATAGCTTCTTTAGTTCCAGAAACGCCACCGATATTGTGTTCAGAGCTATAAAGATCTGCTTTATCCAACAATTTGTATCCAGCAGCTTCTGCATTAGCCTTCATTTTATCTAATGTAGGATTGGAAGCCATGAATGAGCTGAACTTATTGTAAGCTTCGTTGTATGTTTCCTTACTGAAATCGACAGAACGTTTAACTACAGCTACTTTGAACTGAGGTTTGTCACCCTTTTTAGCCAAGACCTTCAAGATAACATTAGCTTGAGTCAAAGCAACATTCTTAACTTCGTTGACACCTGTAGAAAGGATAGCTTGCAAGTATTTCAAGTTTTCACCATCAACTTGTGCCTGAGCATAATTAGCAGAAGATATCCATGTAGGTTGACCTTCCTGACCATATTTCTTTGCTACAGTAGCAAAATCAGCACCACCTTGAATAGCTTTGAAAGCGCTATCTGCTTGAGCAGAAGCCTTAGCATCGTTCTTCGGGAACTGAAGTTGGCAGAACTGAATAGAATCGGCAGCAACTGTTTTTGCCAATACCTTCATTGAGTTCATTGTATTGTCGGGAGCATTGAAGAAAGGACCGACAACTGCACCAATAGCAGCGCCATCAATATGAGAAGCGATATCTGTTGGGAAGGCAGTCTTAGGCAAGAATAAATCTTTATAAGCAACGGTAGAGCCGGTAGAACGAATGAAAGCAGTCATATCTTGTTGAGGTTGGCCCAACTGCTGAGTGTACTGATTCATCTCTTTCTGAAGGGCAGCCTTATCTTTAGCACTTGCTGCAACCTGAACATCGATATATTTTATATCACGAGATTCTACATACTGACGGAACATTTCTTTCTTCTTGTCGTACATACTCTTCAAGTCAGAATCAGAAACCTTAACGCTCTTATCTTGAATAGAAGTGTAAGGTACTGCGGCAAGCAATGCCTCTGATTCATTAACACGACCTTCGAAAGAACTCTTAGCCTCGACAGGATTAGAAATCAAAGATTTTGCAATAAGAGCCTGATATTTCTGAGCCAAGCGAGAAGTAATCAAAGTCTTCTCGATGAACTTCCAATATTTGTACATTGACTGATATTGTTCAGCATATTGCTGAGGCATCTTTGTCATATCCATCTTAGAATACTCTACAAGGAACTTATTGAGCATATCTTTATCGAACATACCAGTCTTTTGGTTGCGGAAAGGTGTTTGTTGTAACAATGGGTCTGAACCTTGAGCCAGGATTGACTGAATCTCTGCATCTGTAACTGTCAAGCCCAATTTCTTTGCCTCTTTGCTGATCAATTGATTGTTTACGTATGTCTGCCATACTTCATCTTTCAGCTGGTCATTTTGCTCCTCAGTCAAAGAACTTGAACCGGTAGTCATTTTCACTACATCAGTGTATTCTTCAACCAAATCTTGAAATTCTTTAGCTGAAATTGATTTGCCGTTTACTTCACCGGCTACAGTAGACTGTCTCGGACCTAAAACTTGCCATGCATCACCTGCGATGAAAGCAAATAAGGCCAAACCGATCACAATCACCAAAAGGGGCCCTTTTGATCTAATTTTTTGTAATGTTGCCATTTTTATTAATACTTATTTATTTGTTTTTCTATTTTTCAATTTATAATTTGGGCACGAAGATACAAAAAAAAGATAACCGCTGCCATCTATATTTGAAAAAATTTATGATTTAAGGCAATATGCCTGTTATTTTTCCACTTTCAGGCTCACAAGTTCTATTCTTACTGGCGATATTTTCAAAATTTTAAATTGATAATTGCCAATTGTCACAACTTCATGAAGTTTCGGAAATCCTTGATATTTGTTCAGAATTAGACCGCCAATTGTCAAATAATCATCCGAAACGGGCAAGTCCAGATCAAACGTTTCATTCACCTTCTCTATCTCCAGACGAGCAGATAGGACAAACTCATTTTCGCCTATTTGCTTGCTGACATAAGAAGATGTATCGTGCTCATCTTCTATATCTCCAAATATTTCTTCAACCAAATCTTCTAACGTCACAATGCCTGATGTGCCACCAAATTCATCGACAACAACAGCAATAGATTTCTTTTGCTGCATCAATTGCTTCATCAACTTGTGAGCGGCCATTGTTTCTGGTACTATAGGCAATGTCTTAATGCTGTTCTTCCAATCTTTAGCATCGCGAAACATTTCGGAAGAATGGATATAACCTACAACATTATCTATGTTTCCATCATAAATGATCACTTTCGAAATACCCGATTCAACGAAAACAGTCATCAGTTCTTCGAGTGTTGTCGTATCTCTATCTACTCCAACAACCTCTGTTCGAGGAACAATACAGTCACGCACTTTGACATTCGAAAACTCCAAAGCGTTTTGAAACATCTTCACCTCAGTATCGACATTCTGAGAGTCTTGAGCATTGTCAATACTCAATTGTATGAAATAGTCGAGATCTACTTTTCCGAAAGCTTTTGATTTGGCTTCCGTATTGATTTTCATACCGAATAGTCTGAGAAACAAATAGGAAATAGAGGATGAGAATTTTGATATCGGATAGAGAATAATATAACAAATGAACAAGAGAGGAGCAAATGTACACAATACGCCGCTAGGATTGATTTTAAATAGCGACTTAGGCAGAAATTCTCCTGTGACAAGTATAATGAGTGTCGAAATAAGCGTTTCAGACAATACTGTACCGAAATTATCGCCCGAATTATCAGCTATGCCGAAGATATAGTAGCCAATAACCTTGGCCATAAGAATACCATAGATGACCAACATAATATTATTGCCCACCAACATTGTGGAAATAAAATTATTAGGAGAGCGGAAAAAGACATTCAAGATGCGAGAGGTAATCTTACCTTTCTCATCCAACCTGAGACGAAGTCTGTCGACAGAAACAAATGCTATTTCCATTCCCGAAAAGAAAGCGGAGAACAGTATCGTCAAGAAAAGATATATAAAAATCAAAGGATCCATATTCTTACTTAATAGGTTCTGCCTTGGTCGTATCTTTCGGTGCCGGATTGACATAGAAGATACCCGATATATTCTTAATCTTCCAGACAGTCATTTGCTGGTTAGATTCAAATCCATGTCCCTTCACAACTCTATCGAGGAGTTCGGCACTGATAAATTTCTTTGTAAACACCTTCTGAGTAGACTGATTCCAGTACAACTCTGACGTGTTGAAATGCTCACCCAATCTATTTTTTATTGCAACATGACCGATCAGGCGCCATAGTTTCTGTTGGTCATAGAAATAGGCAGTATCGCATTTGATATTGGCGGTGATATTCATAGCCGTATCAAACTGTTCTACATAAAATCCTTTTTCGAAAGCCCATTTTGAGGGACGGCGTTTATCATAGATAAGCCATTCTTTCGCTTTAAGTCTAAAACGAATGATACCAGAGTCTGATATCAACGAATTCACTCCGTATGATGCCAACACAGGCATTGAGTCTCTATTTCTGATTGCTTTCGCCATCCTTTTCTTCTGAGTCTCACACGAAGCCAGCATCAATACCAGCAACATACTCCATGCCAATATTCTCGTCATCAGACAAAGACTATAGTTTCTATTTCTCTGTTGATGCATCATGCTATTTTATTCTTATCGTCTTGCTTCATATTAATATAATCGTTGAGTATGCGATTCAATCCACGCAATACCAAAAACTTATCCACAAAGATGCTACTTTTTAAGTTAGATTCAAAAGGAAATTGCTTACCTCCCGTTAAAAATACCAAAAGGTCTGGATATTTTTCTTTCATCGAGTGGATATAGCCCCTAATTTCATATTCCAGTCCCTGCATCACTCCTGCTCTGATAGCCGTTTCGGTATCTACGCCCCAATAGACACTCCGACCAGCGAACTGTACAAGAGGCAGATGCCCAGTAAAAGTGTGCAAAGCTTTCAGACGCATCGAAACGCCCAAGGAAATATTCCCTCCTAAATACTCACCTTCAGAATTAATAAATTCGTAGGTAATGCACGTTCCAGAATCGATAATCAACACATTGCGCCGTGGAAAACGGTCGTAAGCACCGACAACAGCAGCTACCCTATCATAGCCCAATGTCTCGGGAGTCTCATAAAGATTCTTGATGGGTAGCGGAGTCTGATGGTCTATATATAATATAGGTATAGGAAGACTGTTGAGCTCTTGCTTCACCTCTTCGGTTAAATCGATAACACTGACAAGTGCGGCGTGTTCTGGTAGATAACGCTCGTACATTTCTCTTAGTCGAGGAAGTTCCACGTTAGAGTCGTACATTTGCTCCAACATTTCACATCCATCGAAAACAGCTATCTTCGCAACAGTGTTTCCTATATCGATAATCAAATTCATTGGCTGTTGTTCCTTACTTATGGGAAAATAGAATAAACGAACTCGTTAGTCTTTCTTTCCTATAATGAGGTTCAGCTCATCCAACTGTTTTTGTTCAATAGGAGCTGGAGCATCAAGCATGACATCACGACCTGAGTTGTTTTTCGGGAATGCGATGCAGTCGCGGATACTATCCAACCCTGCCATAATACTGACCCAACGATCCAAACCGTAAGCAAGACCAGCGTGAGGTGGTGCTCCATATTTAAATGCATTCATCAAGAAGCCAAATTGTTCTTGAGCACGTTCTTCGGTAAATCCAAGTACCTCGAACATTTTATCTTGCAACTTGCTGTCGTGAATACGAACACTACCGCCACCGACTTCGATGCCGTTGCAAACCATATCGTATGCCAAAGCACGAACTTTTTCGGGTTGCTCGTCGAGATATTTCAAATCATCGGGATTAGGAGCAGTAAACGGATGGTGTGTAGCCATCAGACGTTGTTCTTCGTCACTCCACTCAAAGAGCGGGAAGTCTACAACCCAGAGCAGAGCAAACTTATTTTTATCACGCAAGCCAAGATCGTCGGCTACCTTAAGGCGGAGCTCGCAAAGCTGCTTGCGGGTCTTCATGGCATTGTCGCCACTGAGTATCAATATGAGATCGCCTGGTTTAGCACCAAACTTAGCTTTCATTTCTTGAAGAACCTCCTGAGTATAGAACTTATCAACACTGGATTTTACACTGCCATCATCATGAACCCGAGCATAAACCATACCTTTGGCACCAATCTGAGGACGTTTGACAAACTCTGTCAAAGCATCAAGCTGCTTGCGGGTATAAGTTGCAGCACCTTCGGCACAGATACCACCGATATATTCGGCATCATCGAATACACTGAATCCATGACCTTTCATCACATCCATCAGTTCTACGAATTCCATACCGAAACGCATATCAGGTTTATCGCTACCGAAACGTTTCATAGCATCAATCCAAGGCATACGGATAAACGGTTCTTTAAGGTCCACGTCACGAATCACCTTGAACAGATGTTTTGCCATACCTTCGAAAGTCTCGATAATATCATCTTGGTCGACAAAACTCATTTCGCAATCTATCTGAGTAAACTCCGGCTGACGGTCGGCACGCAAATCTTCATCACGGAAGCATTTCACAATCTGGAAGTAGCGATCTATACCAGCCACCATCAACAATTGTTTAAGAGTCTGAGGCGATTGAGGTAGTGCATAGAACTGTCCTTGATTCATACGAGAAGGGACAACAAAATCTCTTGCACCTTCGGGAGTTGAGCCAATCAGCATCGGCGTCTCAATTTCCATGAAGCCCTTACGGTCGAGATAATTGCGCACTTCGACTACCATACGGTGACGAAGTTCCAAGTTTTTGCGAACACAGGAGCGGCGCAAATCCAAATAGCGGTATTTCATACGGATATCGTCTCCGCCATCGGTATTATCTTCTATAGTGAAAGGAGGAGTTGCCGACACACTCAGTATATTAAGTTCTGAAACGATGATTTCAATATCACCAGTCGGCAAATTTTTATTTTTGTTAGAACGTTCTTTTACTACGCCCTTTACTTGAATGACGTATTCACGTCCCAACTTATTGGCCTTGTCGCATAAGTCGGCATCTTCTTCTTCATTAAATACCAGTTGGCTGATACCATAACGATCGCGAAGATCAACAAAGGTCATACCACCCATTTTGCGGCTGCGCTGTACCCAGCCAGCCAAAGTTACATTTTTGTCTACATCAGAGATTCTAAGTTCTCCGCAAGTATGAGTTCTATACATATCTTATATATAAGCTTTTTATTTTTATCGCTTTAGATTCTGCAAAATTAGATAATAATATTACAATGTAGTTCAATC
>DAIUBN010000042.1:0-17581 GCA_036846645.1 Bacteroidaceae bacterium
GCACAATAGCAGCATCGGCATACGTCTGTGCCTTGGTGCGCTCTGCCTCATCGGCCGAAAAACGAGTCAACATATAAGCATTGGACAAATCTTCGAGCATCGGCATGACCCGCCAATACCACAGCACCCAATGCGAATAGAAAGCTACAAAAGTATAAGGATTGCCAAATTTCTGCTTGTCGTTGATATTAAATCTATAGCCCATCGAATTGTCCACCCCCCATTGAGGATCGGTAATAATGCGATGGATAAGAGCGTCGGATACGCCCGCCGCTTTCAAATTATTTGTTTGTTCAGTAGTCAGTCCATTGATTGTATAGAGATTGATGAGATTGCCCTTACCTCCCTTTTTAATCAAAGCATCGTTGTAACGGCGTGCTTTATCGGGATTGAAACGTCCGTCGCGCTCAAGACCACCTTTATAGTAAGCCTCAAAGTCGTTGGTAGGAAATGTAAGATGGCAATTGGGACAAGTGAGTTTCCAATCTTCTTTGGTTTTATCGTACTGATACGAATAGTTGCCATACTTATTGATTCCTGTGCCGCAAGCCAGACATCCCGCACCGGAATTGACAGCAAAAGAACGAGGAATACTCTGTGAAGAAGGAATACTCCATATCTTACCCAAATCACCTTTATAGTTGGCCAACCATTGGTCGGCACGAGCAACGATATGGTCTCTCTCTAGTTTAGCCCACGCATAGCGAGTGATGTTCTCGGCAGCAATACGAGCTTTCTCGTCGGTATTGATGGATGCGCGCTGTTTGCACAGCTTCACATCATTAATATTTATAGCAGAGACTGGCAGGCTGAATAATACTACCGACAATATAAAGAATCTCACTATAAAGTTAAATTTATTTATTTTATTATTCATACGCTGTCAATCTCCACTATTATAAGTTATCTAATTCGATATAAAATTACAAAAAAGTAATCGCTTCATGAAGAGAAAACTCTTTCAAATAAGTTTTGCATCAAGAAGAAAGCACTTTTTGAACTTGAAGCGATTACTTTTCTTTCCTTACTTTTTCACGATTTGTTTGGCAAGAGCCTCACGCATCATTTTCAGCACTTTCTCGTTAGACTCCAGCATGTGCTGAATAGAACCGGCTTTGTACCACTCCATGACACGGTCTTGATGATAGAATGGTTCGCTATAGCTGGTGCCGTTTTCCAACAGAGCAGCCATATTGCAATAATAATCATCTATTTTGGCCTTAGAGATAAGAGCCGCACGCAACGAATTGAATTCACTGATCTGTTCGTCGAGTCTCTTCAAGTATTTGGCAGGATGATAGGTAGAAGCATCTACATCTTTCAGAATAGCTTTGACAAATACACCGCTACCACCATCATGATTGGGACCATCCTTACCGAGTAAACCGGCAATTGTAGGAGCCAAATCGGTCTGTTCGAAATAAGGGAGCTGACGACCAGAGGCGATACCGGCACCAATAAAGATAATCGGTGTGCGCCAAGCTTCGGGATCGAACAACGAGTGCCATCCACCGAAGTTCTCGCCATGATCGGCAGTCACAATCAACACTGTATTGTCGAACATCTTCTTTTTCTTCATGAAGTTCACAAACTTACCCAAACAGCGGTCGGCATTCTCTAAAGCAGCTACATACGGAGAACCCTCGCCATAGATATTGCGGCAATACGGTTTGTCTTCTGGAACCTGGGAGATTTCGTATCCTCTCGTACCTGGAGCCTGAAGATGAATGCGCATGAAGACCGGACTCTGACTTTGAAGAATACTGATAGATGAATTCACGACATCCTCGTCGGTCATTGTCACATCTTGAATGGCAGTAGAATAGTTTTTAGAGATGCTGCGATAATCTATCGCATTGACTACCGTTGCAGTCTGTTGTTTAGGAAATAGATCCTGAATCATTTTATTCTTGGGACTGAAGAACACAGTGCCCTGCTGTATCAGCGGATTAGGGAAAGAGCATGTACTGAACTCGCGCCAAGCACCTACCGTAGGATGATTGGGGATGAGTACATATTGCTCCGGAACGTATGTTCCTTGTTTAGCCAATTCGTTGAAAACCGGCATTTTCAATCTAGAGGGAGCTTCGATATTAATGCCGTCGATAATAAACAGTATCACTCTCTTCACTTGCGTTGTCTGTCCGAAAACAGACATACTGCACATACCCATTAAAAACAAAACTGATAATAAAAACCTTTTCATATCAATAATATATTAAAACAACATAGTCACATTGAAACGATTAAAAAAGAATAGAGACACAGAGGAACTACAGTGCCTCTATTCGCGTTCAAAAATAAACCTATTGAAAGTTCAGTGATGGAACACTTTTCAACAAAGTATTCCGCCATTCTTTTGTTCCGCCTCCAGGAACAAAGCGATGACCTCTAAGCCAATCGCCTTGAGCATAGAAACGTAACCATTCACCTTTAATTATATTAAGTAAAGCACAATGTTCTACATCATTGTCAGACTGACCGACGTAGCGTTGTGCGGGGAACATCACACCCATACCTATCCAGCCCATAGCAGGATCTTGGAATCCCCAAAGTCCCATGACGCCGGCTTTCTTATCGATGAAGAAGTCTTCGGTAGGAATCTTGTTGATAACAACACCCAACTGAATATCGTCGCCAGGTTTGCCACCCTCGACTTTCACGTCGCGCATGTCTTCGAAATGTCCGGCACGAGCTGTACAATTGATATATACAGTATATGGTGCATCTTTAGGACCGACACCGGTAACCGTGAAACCTATCGTGACACTATCTTTCGATTCCTGAACCAAACGTGGTGTCCATACAGGATCGCCATCTTTATCGTGACGGGTATAATAAGCTTTGCCATTGACAAACAAGGTTAAACCACCGCAACCGCCGGTAGGTCCGACATGCAGGATATCCATACCCCAAGTACCGAAGTCGTTGTGATAACGAATATTTTTGGTCAGAGTAGGCAATACAAGATAGTCGTAACGTTTGCCGAACAAGTCGAAATGACCGTCGTAGCAACGGAATGCAGCTTTCTCTGATTCCCATCCCCAGTTGGGAGCCCACCAATTGTTGTTCCAAGCAATATGTTTAACTTCTTCGGGCTTGCGGAGATTCTGCAGCCAAGCGGCATAATCGGAAGCTGAGGCCATCTTCAATCCAAATTGTTTGGCAACCAAAGCAGATATATTGTTGGTTTGGCCTTTGCCACGCAAAGATTCGATTTGTTTCCAGAAAGGTTTGTTTGAGTAAGCCTTCTCGAGCTGAACCAACTGGCGGTCGACACAGATACGAAGGAAGTAAAGCATCGTTTCGTCGCTATTGAGCAATCTTTGAGATGACTCTTTAGCCAAGTCTTTGCATTGGAATTTGCCTTCAATCATCTTCCATGCAGCATCTTCTTTATAGGCACCTTTGGCCTGAAGTGCTTCTTTGAGCAGTTGATTGAGAGTAAACAACCGTTGAGGTTCTTGTGCTACAACACCACTGAAGGCAGAATTGATACTTTGGAAATTCCATTTCACTTCTTTGTTGTCCGAAGTATCGAGCGAATAAGAATCGTTCCATTTGCCATCACCATCGGTATCGATAAAGAGTTTGTCGACCACGCCATCTTTATTGGTATCTTTCCATTCGTAGTTCATATCGACCTTTGTATCGTAGTCGAAATCAACCTTCATCCAAGCTTTATCGCATCCTTTGAGGTGAATGCGTTTGTCGCCTGCACAGTAATAATATTGATTTTCGGCTTTGGGATGAGTAATCACCTCATAGCGTTTGTTCACCGGACCACAATCGGGCCAACCGATTCTAGGCATCTCTGCACCTTTCTCGGTAGAAGCCGAAGCGATGACACCTTCCCAACGAGGGATAGTGTAGCCGGGGACACGATAAGCGATGTTGAGGTTATCTTCGCCCCAAGTCAGTATCTCTCTCGACCAGATTTGTTTCTGAAGATAAGAAGTCATTGCATTTCTCTTCAGCATCTTGGCAGGATAACCTTCTATCATCACAGTCTCGCTGACATCGTCGCCGTATGACAAAGGAGCACCTTCGACTTTCTCATTATCGATATCTGCTTTTCCGTTGCCAACCATCGCTGTGAGAGAAACATCATAATCGCGAGGATTCTGAGCAGTAGCATTATTGTCGGCATCGAAACTCCAGCGGATAGAACGAATGGTATTGCCTTCGCCCACCACACGAATCACCTCTTCGGTAAGTCCGTCGCCGTCTCTATCGAAGAAGCAGAACGGATTTTCTGAACAACCTGTCCACTGTTTGTCGCCAGGCTTGATATAGAACATATCGAAAGTCTCGTCGCCACCGAAGTTGTTGCGTTGTTCGCATTGATTCTGACAGTAAGCATAATCAATGGTATACCACAACAAATTGTCGTCGCCATCATCGCGGCTCCACCAAACACGCAGTCCGCAAGTCTTATCATAATAGAATATACCCATTCTATCTACATCACCATCTCCATCAAGATCTTCATAGCTCACTACGGCATCAACCTTTCCATCAGCATTATAATCGACCACATAAAGGTCGGAATTGTAATCGGCCTGACCGCCCATCTGTAAATCGCCATTTCTATCGATAGCACGAACTAGGATAGGACGCTTAGCTTCGGTATGGCGTGGATCGATATCGACGAACCAAACCTCTTCGGGCTTACCATCTTTGTTTTGATCGACATAGTAGCGTTTGCCCGATAAGTCGGCACCAACTTTCTTTACCATAGCCGGATCAAGTTTAACCTTGTCGCCAAATACATACTGAAAACATTCCTGCTGATCGGGAACCTGAGCTCTCATTGCGACAGGCATGCCCGACAGAAAGGCCAATAACAGGAATAAATTACCAAATTTCTTCATTATTTCTTATTAAAAAATGTAATGTGTAGAGCTGATACATCCCCTGTACCGCACAAAATGTGCGGCACAAAAGATAGTATCCACAAATCAATATAAAAAAAGTATTGTTATTTACTTAACAGCTTTGCCATTGATACTCAACAGATGCACTACGTAGAACTCGGCTCCAGCTAGAATCTGTCCTCTATTAGTACCAGTGAAACAGATCTTGACATAACGACCTTTTACACCACCGGCAAGGATAGAAGCATTGTCCATCTGACTCCAAGTAATAGCATTCTGTTTGGCAGCGTTGGTAGAACATACAAGCGTCCACTTGTTCAATGATGGATTGTTGTAATCGGACAAGCTACCACCCGACTCTAACGGTTTGAAATCGAACGTAGCATCATCAGATACATAGACATCGAACGACTTCGTATCGTATGCACTGTTCTGACGTTGCTGGAATCCGGTACCGATAATCGGCATAGACTCGCCCATATCAATAACGATACAAGTCTGGTTGGCATATCTCTTGGCAGCAAATGCATGATAATCTTTGAAGTAATAGCAATAATCATCACCTGCAGCGTGACCCTTGTTCTTACCAGTCTGATCTTGTCCTTGATAATCGGCAGGCCAGCAGCCATAGTAATTGCAATGCCAATACGTACTGACATTACCATCGATCAAAGCACCAGCACCAGAATTATCGTTACCACTACCACCAGTCCAGAACTTCAAGTCGTTGTTGCAGAACAGAATCTTCCAGTTGGAACGTGCAGGAGTTTCGTAGGCAACAGTAGGCGGAGTGACAATAATAAACTGAACCTTCGTATTGAGAGCAGCCTTTGGCAACGTAGTAGAAGAAAGCATAAACGGAATAACATAATGTTTCTCGTTGGTCAGTCCATCACGTTTGATAGAAAGAACAGCTGTACCTGTATTATTGCCTTTAGTAAATTGAATGGTAGGCATCGTATAATTGGCAGCAGGCATCAAAGCACAGTCATATCCAGCATGACCATTCTTGTATATCTGGAACAAGCTGTCGATAACGGCAGGATCATTGACCAAACTACAAGTAAAGTCACGGTCGTTGGTGAAGTTAGTCACTTTTGCCGAGACATTAAGATCTACCGTCTCGTAAGTAAAGGCATTGTACGAATTGCCCGGCAATGAAATCAGTGGTTGCTGAACGTTCAATATCTTGAACGAATAGCCCATATCAGAATTGATAGTATCATTTGCACTCGTCATCTTGACAGGAAGCACAAACTTTGTCTTGCTCGTCACATTCTGACTGTTCTGCATAAATGCATAAACCTTATCGGCATGAATCGTCATCACGAAATTCTTACCGGTTTCTCCACTCTCGAACTTGACCTCAGAGCCACTATTAAATTCATAGTCCTCTTGCGGAACAACCCGATAGTCCATACCTTCGACCTCATTGTATTGAGCATCTATAGTAGCCTGATCCAATACTTGGAAGTTGACATCAGCTGTCAGTCCGGGATTTGAACCAGCCTTATATACAACCATTGTATCTTGATAATCTGTCTGAACAGTAGCCAAATCATAAGTTTGCTTTCCATACTGTTTGAGCAGCATTATTTTATGATATTTCGAGGGATAGAAATTATCGGCATCGTAAGCAGAATTGCTACACGATGAATATAGAAAAGCCATCCCCGCAAGCATCAAAATATTAAATAATATCTTTTTCATCATCTCAATAATTTAAGGATTAATAACCAGGAGCCTGAACCAACTGAGGATTACTATAGACTTCGGAAGTCTTTATTGGCAGGATATACATACGATCAGTCCATTGGAAAGGTTGGTCGATAACGGTCGGCACATTGAATTCATCAAAAGAAGGATTAACCTTAGCAAATACACTGAGACCCTTACGTGCACCAGCTTTAAGCTGAGCAGGAGCAATCATCCAACGACGTACATCATAGTAACGATGATGTTCATCGAACAACTCACAGAAACGTTCATGACGAACCCAATCCATAATTGTCATACTACTTGTCACATCACTCGATGATAAATCGGGCAATCCGATACGTTCACGAATCACATTAAGATTGGCCAAAGCATTCTGTGTATCACCAGTAGCAGCATAGCACTCTGCCAAATTAAGATAGCACTCAGCCAAACGGAACAAAGGAGCATGAACAAATTTCATATTGGCGAAACCATTATTGGAAGATTGTAGAATCAAGTTAGGCCAGATACATTTCTTTCCTAAGAAACCTGTAGCACTATTATCACGAGGATAAAGAGTAGGATTGTAGCCCTGCATTGTTGTACCGTTCTTCATATCAACAACCAACGGTTTGCCATTGGCAAGTTTACCACTATATTCACCACCATCATAACCAATCCAAGCATAGAAACGAGGCTCACGGTTGGCACAAAGGTTGATAACATCTGCACGTCCCGATATACCGGCAGACTTAAACCAATCTGACTCGGAAGTAAAGTTAGGATCTTGAGCAGGCAGATAACCATTCTTGGTATTGAATTGCTCTACTGTATATAATGTAGGCGAATAGCCCGACCAACGACCAATCAAAGCACCGGTAGAAGTCAATTTGGTAATTGCATGCGGCAGTTTCATATCATACTGATCCATCGTAGGATAATAAGCGCCGAAAATCAATTCGGAGTTACCTTCCGACTCATTGGTAGTAGCCAGATAACGCATTTGAATAACATGCTGTTTGAACTCATCGCTAGCACCTGCGATAGTAGGAAGATCTACTTTCTCTTGCGTTCTAATCTGCTCGGAAGTAGTTACATCGAACAGTTTGCGTTGTCCTTCAGCAAGAGCGGCACTCAAAGCATCTTTACAAGCCTCGAGAGCACGTGTCCATTTTTCTGGTTTATATGTGTGGCTTACAAGCTCCTTACCATATCCGGGAGTCTCGTAATCCTTATTTTGCCAATTGCTGTAAGGGAATGAACCATTCCATAATGGAGAGGCAGCATAAAGCAGTACACGAGCCTTCAATGCCTTGCAGGCAACAGAAGTAGCTCTACCGGTTTCGTTGACATCGACAGTAGCAGGAAGTACTTTGGATGCTTGGTCACACCAGTCGACAATAGAATCGACACAGCAATCGAAATGCGAACGTCCAGGAAGTGCAGAAGCATCTGTATTCTCGCTGAACCACTGATTCGAGATAGGAATTGGTCCATAATCTTCGAGCAACAAGAAGTGATAGTAGGCCTGCAAGAACTTCATCTCGGCCATCCAACGATTGTACTCATCATCTTTGACATCGCTCGGACGATATTGACTTAACAATCTCTGGAACAAATGGATCTGTCCCAAGTCTTGATACATTCTTGACCAATCATCGAAAGACATATTCGTAGGATCCACCTGGTTCCAAGCCAGCTTTTGGTCGGTACGATTGTAAATCTGCGGATATACATATTCATCGGTAGTATTATCGAATCTACTAAAATAGTAATGATACCAACAGCCTTCATAGTTGGAAAGTGCAAACCGCAGACAAGAAGGTTCGTCCTTCACGATATCGGGAAGGTCTTCTGTCTCGGGTGGAACAACATTCAAATAATTACAGGACACTAAGCAACAAGCCGGTACTGCAACCTTGATAAAATTATATATAGCATTAATAATTTTCATATCTTTCCTATTTAGTATAATTAGAACTTAATTTGAGCACCAATATTGAAAGTACGTTGCAATGGATAAGAATTCCAACTACTCAACTCAGGATCCCAAAGTTTGAAAGGACTCCATACTGCGAGATTATCACCACTGAAATAAATACGGCAATGCGGGAAGTTGTATCCTATTTCGAGAGTCTTCCAACGGAGGAAGTTACCGCAACGAGACCAATATGTACTACCTACGGTATTGTTACCGGTTTGAGAAGCAGAAAGTCCCAAGCGAGGATAAGCAGCATTAGAATTAGGATTGGATTCTGACCAATAGTCATCGGCAATAAACTGCATTACATTGTGAGGGCCATGTCCATTCGACAAATCGAAAGGAGCAAGATTGGACGTTGATGTATTGCTATCGAACTTATAAGTATTGCTCAACAAGATAGTGCGATTGGCAGAACCATTGAAGAATACACCGAAATCAAATTTTCTCCACATAACATTGAGACCTACACCATATTGGATACGAGGTGTGGTACCATAAGGAGAAATCATCGTATAATCGTCGGCTGTAATAGCACCATCACCGTTGATATCACGGTATTTGACATCACCCGGCATCACTTTACTACCAAAACTTGTTTGTGTAGCACTTCTATTAATCTCCTCTTGACTAGAGAACAGACCTTCGGCAATGAAACCCCTTGTCTGATAAGAGTCCAAAGGTTGTCCCTGATACATCTGCCAAACTGACGGATAGTTAGGTTCGTCTTTGTAGACGTATTTATTCTTGTTGTAGGTGAAGTTGGCTCTCATCTCGAAAGACAAATCACTGAGCACTTTTTTCTTCCAATTGACACTGACTTCAATACCTTGATTATCTACCTTACCGATATTACTCCAAGGATAGACAGACCAATATCCCATTACGTCGGGCCATGAACCACGCTTCATCAAGATACGGTCGCGTTTGTCGTAGAAATAATCGAAGACAACATCAATTTGATTGAATAAGTGCATATCAACACCAATATCGAGTTTCTTAACTCTTTCCCAATGTGCATTCTCGACAGCATAAGAAGAAACGGCAGAGCCATAATAATAGTTACCACCAGTTACACCGAAATAGCTACCACGACCGGAATTGTGGTTAATGATGTTTCTGTATAAATAGTGAGGAGCGCCAGCAGATTCGCCGGTTTCATCACTACCTACAATACCGTAAGAACCTCTCAACTTCAAATAATCAACATACTTGGATACAGGCTCCCAGAACTTTTCGTTACTGATAACCCATCCTAAAGATACAGCAGGGAAGAATTCGAAACGATGTCCGCTTTCCAAACGCTCGGTACCGTTGTAACCGAAGTTGAACTCTGCCAAATATCTGTTTTTATAATCGTAAGTGAAACGACCTGACCAACCTTGATTACGATGAGGCAATACATCACTACGATACTCTCTCATCATATACATCAACATTGCAGAAACGGTATGAGGACCAAAAGCACGGTTATAGTTCAAACGACCATCAAAATAGAAGGTATTATCACCACCTTTGGTGATTCCAGATTGAGAAATATAATCGGTACCCACTCTGATTTGTTCCAATTCGTAATTGTCCATATTGTCTTGCGACCAAGAATTCTGTTTAACACGATAGTAATATGGCGACATCGACTCTGTATAATATGAATAATAGTAGTTCTTCCAGTTGACCAATGCAGAAACATTCAATCCCTTTATCAGGAAATCCAAATCTTGAGATAAGTGAAGAGAAGTATTCACCGTATTGGTATTCTGTTGTTCGAATCCACCCAACATTGAAGCATAAGGGTTGGAGTTGAGCTCATTACCACTGATATAGTCGTTACCGTAACGGATGTGACGGTCGCCATCTTGTGCAGGATAGAAAGCAGGGAACTCAACAGGATCGGTATTGAATGTACCGTAGAACAAGCTTGAAGTGCTTGCAGAAGGGCCTTTCAAGGTAGCAATCTGAGTATTGATACGCAAGTCGATCTTGGTACTTGGCGACAACTTATAAGATATGTTGTTTTGGAAGATATACTCCCACTGATTGATATTGTTACTGATAGAGCTATTATCAGGTACATTAAGAATACCAGTATTGTGGTTGGCCTGAATACTCATAAAATAGGTAGCACGTGTTCCACCACCGGAAATATTGACGTTGGCACGCTGGTCCATATTATGATTTTTGAACAAAAGTCCGTACCAGTCGACATCCGGATAAAGATAAGGATTGACGTGGTTGCGGGTATTATCTATCTTCTCTTGCGAATACTTAGGAGTATTGTTCGGATTACGTGTCAGGTCGGCTTCGTTGTACAATTCCATGAAGCGGGCACCATCGACGAAATTCATTTTCTTCACTGGTTTGAGGAAAGAATTCTCCAATGTGACATGAATCTGAGTTTTCTGATTCTCGGCACCATTCTTTGTTGTTATCAACATTACACCATTGGCACCACGTGCACCATAGATAGCTGTTGCTGATGCATCCTTCAAAATAGAGAAACTTTCGATAGATTCAACTGGTATGTTGTTCAAATCGGAAGAAGAAATCTCGATATCATCCATCAAAATAAGAGGAGTGGCACGACCACCGAAGGTACCGACACCACGAATATAGAATTCGGAAGCAGTACCCGGTTCGCCAGTCTTCGTCATTGCAATGACACCAGCCAGCTTACCAGCGAAGTTATTGGTTAGAGAAGCACTTGGAGCCGTAAGTTCAACACCCTTCACGGCCGTAATAGCACCCGTCACAGAAACCTTCTTCTGAGTACCGGCACCTACAACAACAACCTCGTTCAACACTTGGTTGTCTGATTGCATCTTGACATTAAGAACGCCAAGATCGCCAACAGATATTGTTTGTTTCTTATAACCGATATAAGTAAATTCCAATTCGGTACGACTGTCAACCGAGATAGTAAACTGTCCGTTTACATCTGTCACTGCACCCGTCTTCATGCCCTTCTTTACTACCGACACACCAATCAATGGGTCATTGTTATCGGCATCGTAAACATGCCCAATTAATGTGCGTTCTTTTCTAGGCGACTGTGTCTTAGGTTTCTGCTGAGAAGTAAAAATCATCTGACCCGGTATACCATTATCCATACTAGCCTTTGCTGATTGTCTTTGCATACTGCCTGTCGACGAATATGCCGAAAGAGATAGCATCAGAAAAGCGCTACAGGCAAAAAAGATTTTTTCTTTCTTACCTAATACGAAAAAATGCCAAACATTCTTTGTCATAAATTCAACTTTTAGGTTAACATTCATTCCTTTTAATTTTAAAAGATATATGCCAATACATCATGATCCGGTTTCATTTTCTTGACATAAGTTTTTCTATTTCTGATTTCCTTAAGAGAAATTCACCTTTTACTCATAAAGACGCCGATTCTTTTTAAATCTCCTATTCCATTGCATCATTTTTTTGATGTTCTTTTAAGTATGTTCGAAATAAAAGATTCAACAAGACATTAAGCCTTGATGAATACATGGTGATGATACATCCAACGAACGATAGAATAAACGATAATCACCTGAACGGTTACGGTGACAACAGAATAAAAATCACCCATATATTGTTTAAGTCCGAAGAACAAGCTATCTGATATGGATGAGAACTTTACTACTTCGAACATACAATATGCTACAAGTGAGTTCATTCCATAATATTTCATCCATTCTATACCTTTCTTTCTGCCTTTCATATCGACAATATAATAGAACAATGCCATGAACAGAAAGCAGATGCCACCACTCAACAAAGTCATCGAACTACTCCAGATTCTCTTAATAATTGGTAAAACAGGGTCTATTATCAATGAAACTGCAATGCAAGCAATACCTATTATAATAAGGAACTTCAACTTGCTGTTCTGCTCTTTGCTACCTTTCAATATATAGCCTGCAAAACTGCCCATCATCACAGTGACAATAAAGTTGAAACTACTCAGGAGCCATGTATAATGATAAGTTGGATCGAACGACCAAGTATCGCCATTCCAAATAATGCCATTACGAAATTGTCCCAGCACATTGCAATCTATGGCTTCGGCAATATTGCTGCCTTGTGTATAATCTGAATGTCCAAACACTGCAAACACTGCGATATAAAGAATGAAAAATAATGCACACCACACCATCTGCCATTTGATAGAACATCTGACAAAAAGGAAAGCTGCTACAATATATCCTACTGCGATAGATTGCAGTGTGTTGTCGTAAATATAAAAGTTGTGCGGATCTAATGCCAGCAGATTGCCCTGCACTATCCATCCCAGTACGAAAAGGATGATGAACCGCTTTGTAATCTTCCAATAAAATTTGCCATCGACCGGCAGTCGTCCATCTTTGTATTTGGAAAGAGCAAAAGGGATGGTGATGCCCGACATAAACATGAAGAGGGGCATGATGATATCCCAAAACGTAAAGCCATGCCATTCGGTATGTTCAAACTGATGTATCACACCCTGCAACGAAGGATTGTTGCAAGTAGTGAGTATCTGAACCAAAATAGGTTGGAACATCAATAATAAGAATAAATCGAAGCCTCTTAATAAATCCAAAGAGGCCAATCTTTGATTTTCGTTGTCTGCCATAATGATTTTGAGGGTTAATTAATAGAATCCTACATTATATACAGACGCAGAGAATTTAAATTTCTCCCAATCGAAAAAGTGTTGATTTTTAAATTATTCTTTTATTCTTCTTTCAAGAAACTACTTATTTTCTCTAAAGCAGTAGCAATATGATTATTGATAGTCTTGATCGATATATTCAAGATATCAGAAATCTCTTTGTAGGGCAGCTTTTCTATCTTGGCAAGATAAAATACATGCTTGCACTTAGGAGGCAACGACTGGATGGCCTGATTGATTTTGTTCATCTCTTCTTTGCTGATAATCGCCTCGTCGGGAGATTGAATCGGAGTAAATAGAAAATCGTCGACATCATCGAGAGATACCGATTGTACATCGGCATCTTTTCTTATCGAAGAGATACATTTGCGATAGGTCACAGTATAAAGCCATGAATTGAGATTCTCTATTTCCAAAAGAGAGCTTCGGTTTTTCCATACTTCAAGAAATACGTCGCTCACCACCTCTTCTGCCGTTTCTTTAGATTTCACTATTCCCATGGCATAATGAAACAAACGATTAGAATAGGACGACATGAAATATTCGAATGAAATTTCATTACCAGATGCTATATCCTTTATGTCGTAGGTATATTGACTCACAATTTTTTCTTTGATGTTCCCACAAATTTACAAAATTAGTATTTATTTTTATAAATGAGTATATAGTATGGTCCTTTTATTAGAATCTTAACATGCATTTTTAACAATAAGTATCAATAAACACGATTTCCCCAAGTCGAAAAAGTAATCTTTAGACTTTTCCAACTTGGGGTTTCGGTAATTATTTTGTTCGTATCAATTACATTCAATTCCGCCATTAGCGATGTATGAGAGGTCGCAAGGTGAAAGTATACATTCTATCTACATATTTCAGCATGTACTTATCTAGAGGCAATGCTCCCCAAGAATCCATACAGCCTAGTCCCATTTGTACATCATCAACGTTGATGTTGGTGTTACCGTTCTTTTTGAGCAACTGCGAATGGCGTTGCCCTTTCATCAATCCGTCGGTCAGCTCTTCCTGACTATATGCCAAAGCCGACATAGACAGAGGTTTTGATGAAACGAACTCGAGTCCGTCACCGTTTTCATCCATCTGTTTCCACCAACGTATGTCGGTTTTATTGCCATTTTCTTGGGGACGGATATAAGGATAAAATTGTTGATCGGACGTCTGCGTGTACTTTCCAACAAAGGTGCAATTGTTGCGATCTACATAATTCTCTATCGGTCCACGTCCGTAGTAACTACTCTTATTCATACCACCCGGCATCTGCAGGCGCATACCGAAACGGAACATATTGGCCACCGTCGAATCTTTTGCTGCTTTGAGTTGCTGTGTCACCGTGATGCTGCCATCATTATTTAATAAATAAGTAAGTAGCAACTGTCCCTTCACATCGGGCATATCGTATGTAGTCTTCACTTCGGTAGCATTGCTCAGTTTCTTTGAATTGAAAGAAGTGAGAGATAATTTCGGATTGAGCCATACTCTGTATTTCTTCTGCAATTGTGCACCATAATCGTTATCGGTTCCGGCACGCCAGAAATTGGGAGTCAGGCTAGTACCGGGAGCAAGATACGATATGCCATTTACTTCGTAACGGCACAAGAAGCCATTGGCCTTATCAAAAGATATTTTTGTATTAGTGCTAGTGAAAGTTCTAAAAGTCTCGTCTTTCTTATCAAGTTTGAACGCTTTAGATTTATCTCTACTAGAAGTAGTCTGTATGTTGGCAGTCCACGAATAATCGCTCAATACCAATTGTTGACGAGCCACGGTTGCTCCGGTTTGCTCGATACCTTCATCATTCTTCAAAGTATACGCTACATTGATAAAACATTCTTTACCCGACAACAATTTGCTCTTGTCAATAGGAATAAAATAGTTCTTCCTAGATTGGGGAGCCACATCTAGATGATCTATCACACCACTTTGCACGGTATCGCCATCGGCCACCAACGCCCAATTGAGCTGATAAGCCTCCAAGTCGCGGAAGAAGTTCTCGTTATAGACTTCCACTACAGGTTGATTTTTATCTTTCAAGGTCGTCCAAATATTCTGATAAAAATACTGAACTTCGTAGGCATGAGGATTGAAAATACGATCGGGACCAATCAATCCGTTATCGAGAAAGTTATTGTCCGAAGGGTCGTAAGTATTGAAATCACCGCCATAGGCATAGATTTGCTTACCATCTCTTAGAGCATGCAGACTCTGATCTACAAAATCCCAAATACAACCACCTTGAAACTTGGAGTATTTACGAATCAAATCCCAGTATTCTTTGAAACCACCTTCCGAATTGCCCATAGCATGTGCATACTCGCATTGTATCAATGGCTTAGTGGCATCACTCTTGGCATACTTCTCGCAATCCCAATACCTCAGATACATGGGACAGTAAATATCTGTAAAGGCGGTACGTTCGGCACATTCGTACTGCGCCGGCCGGCTACTATCGGCCTGTTTCACCCATTGGTAGCACTTCTCGAAGTTCGGTCCCATACCGGCTTCGTTGCCCAACGACCAGATAATGATAGAAGGATGATTAAAGTTTCGATATACATTGTGCTCGTTGCGTTCGATATGTGCTTTGAGATAGAAAGGAAGATTGCAAGGCGATTCGGGTCCCCACCCCATTCCGTGAGACTCGATATTCGCTTCGGCTATCATGTACAGACCATACTTATCGCACAAATCATACCAGCGAGGATCGTCGGGATAATGCGAAGTACGAACAGTATTGATATTGAGTTGTTTCAATATTTTGATATCTTGCAACATGCGGTCGTAAGTAACGTCGTAGGCTCTATCGGGGTCCATTTCATGACGGTTCACACCTTTTATCAGCACAGGCTTGCCATTGACCAGCAACTGAGCGTTCTTGATTTCTACTTTACGAAAGCCCACTTTCTGTGGAACATACTCTACCGGTTTATCCTTATTATATAAGGTAGTGATAAGCGTATATAAATAAGGTGTCTCGGCAGTCCATTTTCGAGGATTCTCTACATTAATCACCGTAGATTTGCCAGTAACAGCATGAGTAGACGCTACCACGTTATTATTTTCGTCGAGCAATTTCAGACCAATCTTCTGGGCGCCATTCATTTTGACATTCACTGTGAGCGAACCATTCTGATAATTGGCATCAAGATCGGGAGTCACCCTTATGTCGTCAATATGTTTTGCATTGCGAGCATACAGATAACACTCGCGAGCTACGCCGCAGAGACGCCAGAAGTCCTGACACTCCAAATAAGTGCCGTCACACCAACGAAATACCTGAAAAGCAAACAGATTCTCGCCCGGATGTAAGTACTTCGTGACATCAAACTCGGCTTCGAACTTGCTGTCTTCGCTATAGCCTACAAACTTTCCATTCACCCAAAGATAGATATTGGAGGTCACCGAGCCGAAATGCACAATGACATCCTTTCCTTTCCAATTGGAAGGAATAGTGATAGTGCGCCGATAAGAGCCCACATGATTATGGTCTTCGGGTACCAAAGGCGGATTGTTCTTGTAATGTCCATACCAAGCATAAGTGGTATTGACATAAAGCGGATCGCCATACCCGTTGACTTCCCAAATGCCGGGCACGCTCATCGTCTTCCAATTGCTATCATTATATGCCGGTTGATAAAAGTCCGTCGGACGTTCGCCAGCATTCATCACCCAATTGAATTTCCAAGTTCCATCTATCGACAAGTAATCGGAAGAGCTTTTTATATCACCAGCAAGTGCGGCACTTTCCGAACTATATGAGAAAAACGAAGTATGAACAGGGACACGTGCTATCGAGTTGACTTCCGAATTCTGCCATTCATCCTTCTGCGCCAACACAATAAGAGGATAGAACAACAGCACCATCAGTACCACGTTCAATTTAGCTAAAGAGAATTTCATCATCATTCATGTATTAATTTCTATAAGAAAAGTCAGTTAACTTTTGATATAGACGCACGAAATGTCAGAATCTCCCATAAGCAGACATATATAAATTTAAATAATCATCTTTGTACAAAGAAGTAATATAAGATATACCACCAATAGATATTGAACGAGAAGAACTTATATATTACATTCTCGGTCCTGGTCCACCATGCTGGCGACGAGAAGTCTCATTTTTGATATACTTCTGATATTGAGCAGGTGTAAGAATCTTCTGTAATTTGGCATCGAAAACTTTCTGTTGGGCTTCCATCTGTTTATGCATGTCGCCACCACCTTGTGGAGGTTGCTGCCCATTGTTCTTAGGAGGTTGGTTTCCCGATTTCGGTTTGGGAGGAGGGGTACCTTTCTTCATGTCGCCAGGTTTCTGTCCACCTCGCGGACCACCAGGCATCATCTTGGGTGCCGATTCTTTAAACAATTTCA
>DAIUBN010000043.1:0-17570 GCA_036846645.1 Bacteroidaceae bacterium
AATCAGACCGTGATATGCCCTTTCTATGTTTGAGTGATTTTGTCAGACCCTTATCTTCGTCTATAAAAGATACCGTTGGCGTTTTTTGTTCTACTGTAGATAAAGAGATGGAAGAGTTGTTCGAACACGATGACTATAAACGAATGCTTGTTCAGACATTGTGTGATAGATTTGCCGAAGCTGCCACAGAGAAACTTCATGAAGAGGTAAGGAAGACTTTTTGGGGATATGCGCCCAATGAGAATCTTTCGATTGCTGATATGCTTTTAGAGAAGTTTCAAGGCATTCGCCCGGCTGTAGGATATCCATCTTTGCCCGATATATCGGTGAATTTTATTTTAGATCAGTTGCTTGATTATCAATCAGTAGGTATATCTCTCACAGAGAACGGTATGATGAAGCCTCATGCATCAGTTAGTGGCTTAATGATATCTCATCCTCAGTCACGCTATTTTTCCATAGGCAAGATAGGAGACGATCAATTAGACAACTATGCAAACCGACGTGGAATGGAAGTTGGAGAAATGAAAAAATTTCTTGCTGCAAACCTGTAGTTATATAATTATTTCTGTTATATTTGCATTCGGAATTAAAGTTTCCTAAACAATCTTCTTTTGATGTGAAAATGTTTTTGTGGGTATGAAAGTACTTTATAATATCTATTTGGTTTGTATAGCACTCCCGATATTCTTAGTATTGACTATTTTAACAGCTGTCATTACTATCGCTGGATCGTTCTTAGGTGGTGCTCATTTTTGGGGCTATTATCCCGGTAAGATATGGTCAATCCTGACTTGCCTTATATTCCTTTTACCTGTTAAAGTGGAAGGTAGAGAGAAAATACATAAACATACTTCATACATCTTTGTACCCAATCATCAAGGAGCATTTGATATCTTCTTAATATATGGATTTTTAGGTCGTAATTTTAAATGGATGATGAAGAAGAGTCTTCGTAAACTTCCATTTGTTGGCAAGGCTTGCCAAAGTGCGGGTCATATCTTTGTCGATCGTTCCGGACCTCGTAAGGTGCTCGAAACTATTCAGCATGCCAAAGCTTCTTTGGTCAATGGAGTATCTCTTGTTGTGTTCCCTGAAGGTTCTCGTTCTTTTACAGGGCACATGGGTAAATTCAAAAAAGGTGCATTTCAATTGGCTGATGAATTACAATTATCTATTGTTCCTGTTACGATTGCTGGCTCTTTCCAAGTGATGCCTCGTACTTCCAAGTGGATACATCGACATCGTTTAGTGCTGACTATTCACGATCCTATTGTTCCAAAAGGAAGCGGAAGTGCAGATATTTTTGCTTTGCGCGATGAAGCTTATAAAGTGGTAATGGACGGACTGCCCGAAGAATATCAAGGCTATGTGAGAAATGATGACCAATAGCTAGTTTTTTTGCCGCATCAATCTTATAAGCCTTATATGCCCTATAAGCCATATAAGCCGTATATGTTATATAGAATTTATAACATAAAGAAATGATCTTCAACGTCTTGCTGATATTTCCTTGAAATCATAAATTCCTTCTCATCAAAAGGAGATAGCAGTTTACATTTCTTATTTTCGATGGTATCCAAATAATTTGTGTTGATAATTTGGTGTTGGTTCACTTGAATGAGATTATCAGATAAATGTATCAAGTCAGCAGATGTAGTTCCTCTTTTGATATTGACTGTTTTATCTCGAAGAACGATGTGCCAAAGTCTTTTTAGTGTGTTATATTCAAAGTAACCTACATCTTCTGTATTAATCATCTGATAGCCTCTGACCGTTGTAACCAGAAAACGTGCATTTCTTGTAGAATATAGATTAGAAACCTGTTCATCGAATGATTCTTTTTGTGCGTTGTTACTCTCGCTATGATTGATAAATCGTTTGAGTACAGTGTTTAGTTCTTCTTCTTGATAGGGTTTGAGTAGATAGTCGAAAGCCGATTCCCGTAGAGCTTCAAGAAGATATTTATCGAATGCGGTATAAAATACAACTTGCATTTCCCAGTTCACTTCTTCTTTTATACTACGCACCAAATCGAGACCTGACATTGTAGGCATTTCGATGTCTACAAATAGCAAGTCAGGATGAACAGTCATAATGAGTTTCTTGCCTATTTCTGCTCTTTTTTCTGTAGCTACAACTTCAAATCTTTCATTTTCCGCCAAAGAGTTACAAAGACTATTGATGCATAAGTCTTCATCATCAATAATGACTACATTATATTTTTCTTTTTTCATTTGATAGTAAATTTGAAGTTATTAGGAATAAATATTTCAGATACAGTACCTGTTTTGCCTTGTTCTGTCGTATTGTGAATATCGTAAATGATTTTTTCATCATTCTGCATATTCAGTATCTGTATTGTCTGTTTCACGACTTTCAATCCTGTTCCTGTATCTTGATTGGTCTTTCTGTCCAGTCTGTTGGGATAATAACCCAAACCATTGTCGGATTGGAAAATCTTAATACCATTGGTTTCTTTCTGTATTTTGATTTCTATCCGTTTTTCTCTATCAGTTACACCTGCAAATCCATGTTTAATAGAATTCTCTATTGGTATTTGCAGCAACATCGGTATGACTAGAATTCGCTCGGTGTCGATGTCTGGATCAATAGATAATATGGTTTCGTAACTCCCATTTCCCCTATAGTTCTCGAGTTCAATATAGGCTTTCGAGAATTCTATTTCTTCTTTAAGAGATACCGTCATCTTATCTGCCATTTCCAAACTCTTTCGTAGCAGATTGACTAAAGCATAAAATCGTTGTCTTTGTTTTTCATCAAAGTTCTGCATTTCTCTGTTAATCACATTGAAGAGCAAATGTGGTGAAATTCTATTGCGGATGTTGCTAATACGGTATTGTACTATCTGTCTGATATATTTTTCCCGTTGTTGTTTGTGCT
This sequence comes from Bacteroidaceae bacterium, assembly GCA_036846645.1. Classification (GTDB taxonomy): domain Bacteria; phylum Bacteroidota; class Bacteroidia; order Bacteroidales; family Bacteroidaceae; genus JAAYUD01. The sequence continues at coordinate 2,905 of DAIUBN010000043.1, forward strand.
TTCTCTTCAATGATGAATAAATCATCAAGGCACTAATGATGAATAAGGCCAAAAGTAAGAACCCTAAGTAATATCCCATTCTTAAAGTCTTCATTTCTGCTTTTTGTTGTTTTATCAACATCTCTTTTTTAATGAGAATAGTATCTTGTTGATACCTCAGTTTGATTTCTGCAATTTTCTTCTGAGTCAAGTCATTTCTTACAGAATCATTCAGCTTATTTTCTCTTTTCAAATAATCGTATGCATCTTTATAGTTGGATTCTTTGATAGCAAGATTTTCGAGATACTTATTTCTGATTGATTGTAGATTAGGATCATCAACCGATTGCTTTTCTGCTTCCTTTTTCAGTGCTTTTGCTTTTGCTAGATTGCCTTCTCCTATGGCTTGACCAATTTGTATTGTCATCAAATAATACAATCCACGGTCGAACTTGATAGAACTGAAATATTGTTCGGCTTTGTCGGTGTATACTTTGCTTAGTGAATAATTTTGAAGTTGCAAATATGTATCAGCCAAATTGGTATAATAAAGAGCCTCCATAAACGAATCTTTCATTTTGATTGTGAAAGGAAGGCCTTTTTTAAACCATTGTTCGGCAGTTCTATATTGTTTAGTGAAATAATAGTAATTACCTCTATTGTTGCAATATACTTCTTTTTCATTATCCTTTCTATTATTATAGTCTCTTTCAGCTCGTTTGAAGTAAACATCTGCACTAGTGTAATCCTTAAGGTTGTTATATAGACAAGCCAAAGCGAAATGAATAGGGAATCGCATGGTCTCGAGATTATATTTGTCGGTCACTTTCAAAGCATTGCGCAAGTATAAGGCAGCCTCTGCATATTGCCCTAAGAAATTGTAGCTATCAGAAATATTAATATCAATATCCGGCTCTTTGGTCTTATCTGTATTCACTTTGAGTGCTTCTTTACCATAATATATAGCACTATCAATTTTACCTATTCTGCTGTAATATGCACAATTCGCATTGAATACGATTGCTTTTAAATTGGCCTTGTCGTTGGTCAAAGGTTTTTCCTCAGTATATTGTTTCACTCTTTTGTTTATAATGGCCATTGAGTCGAACTGGCTATTATTGAACAATAATTTAGAATAGAGTATATATGCTTTATAGTATTTATCGCTATCTTTAGTTAAAGACATCACTTTTCTAATATAGGACTGAGCAAGTTTTGAATTTGATGATAAAGAATCTTCAGCTTTTATCAATAGAGAATCAACAGACAATTCAGAATAGGAATTCTTCCTGTCCTGATGTCCACAAGAAATGACGAAAGCCAATAAACAAATAATAGTCAATAGCCCCCACAGCTTATTTATCTTTCTTTTCATTTAATTCCTCTTTTATATTCCTTAAAAATTAGCCTATTCCAAATATTAGTATTTACACATCTTAGAACCTAAATATACAAAAGTAATTAAATAAATTTTAATCTTCAAAGTTAATTGTTATTTTTGTTATCAAATTTCTTAATTTTGTAGATGTAATCAACATTATCTTATTATGAAAAAGAATAAACTTTTACTTTCTGCGTTATCTCTGGTATTTCTGTTGTTGCCAGTACACTTTCTGGCTCATCAATCTTCTCTTTCATCTACCTCTAATGTATCTTCGTCAATAGAGATTCCTGCTCCTTTGAAAGGTCGTCCAGATTTCATTATCAAGCATACAGGCTATACTGTTTCATACAACTCATCAACTAGATTGCCTAATTGGGTAGCATGGAAACTGACGCCCGCCCGCCTTGTCGAAAACTATAGCCGTTCCAATAAGTTCTTACCCGATCCAGCTCTCTCTGCTTCACAAGCTGTCACTACCGATGATTATAAAGGAGCGGGATGGGATAGAGGTCACATGTGTCCGGCTGCTGATAATCGTTGGGATTGGAAAGCTATGGCCGAGAGTTTTTATATGACTAATGTTTGTCCGCAGCATCGCAATTTGAATCGTGGTGATTGGAAAGAACTGGAAGAGGCTTGCAACGAATGGGCTAAGAAAGAAGGAGCGGTTTATATTGTATGTGGACCAATTCTTTATAATCAGCAACACAAGACGATTGGACAGCATAAAGTAGTTGTTCCCGAAGCTTTCTATAAGGTTGTATTATGTTTGGGCAAGAATCCTAAAGCCATTGGGTTCATTTATAAGAATAATGCAGGCAACAAACCTCTTGATTCTTATGTAAATACAGTAGATCAGGTAGAACGAATTACTGCTATTGATTTCTTTCCCTCGCTTCCCGATAATATTGAAAAGAAGGTAGAATCGCATAGCAACATTAATGATTGGAAGTTCCCCGAGTAATTTTATGCTGTTTAAACATAATTATTTGCCACATAAGCATATTATTTTGCAACTTATTCCTTTAAATCTGTTTTAGAGCTTTGATGTTTCCAAACAACTTTGTATCTTTGACAGAAATTAGATGATAAAATTAATTTTTCGTTTCGATTGTTTCTGGAGGGGAGGATGCTGTTGATAGCATTTTCCTCTTTTTTATGTAAGTCTAATAATCGCTTATGAATCTTAAGGGGTTAATACAAACTTAATGTTCTTGCGGTTAATTCAATTTTTTCTTATAACTTTGCATCGACATTCAAATGTTGTTGAAACATGACTATTACAGACTTGCAGCAACAGTATGCTGCTCATCCAAATTTGAAGACTGCTGTAGTAGCATTGACGAAATCAGATGTTCGTCATCTTTATTTCAGTGGTCTGAGTGAATCAAGTGCTTCTTTATTTGCTTCTTTATTGCAAGGACAAGTAGATCATCCTTTTTTGTTTGTACTCAATGATCTGGAAGAAGCAGGTTACTTTTATTACGACCTCACTCAATTGCTTGGCGAAAAAGATGTACTTTTCTTTCCGTCGTCGTTTCGTCGTGCCATAAAATATGGACAAAAAGATGCAGCTAACGAGATATTGCGTACCGAAGTACTTAGTGCACTCCAAAAAGGAGGAAATAACTTTTGTATCGTCACCTATCCCGATGCGCTTGCCGAAAAGGTGGTTTCTCGTGGAGAGTTGAAAGATAATACACTCTCATTATCTATTGGCGAAAAGGTGGATATGACTTTTGTAGCCGATGTGTTGAAAAGTTATCATTTCGAACGTGTCGATTATGTTTATGAACCGGGGCAGTATGCTGTTCGTGGTAGTCTTATAGATGTTTTTTCTTTCTCTTCTGAATATCCTTATCGTATCGATTTCTTCGGTGACGAAGTAGAAAGTATTCGTTCTTTCGAGATTGAATCACAACTATCTAAAGAGAAGAAAGATCAAGTAATTATTGTGCCCGATCTTGGCCTGATGAATGCATCGGATAGTACTTCGTTTTTTCATTTCATTGCTCAAGATACCATTATCGGAATGCACGATTTCCTTTGGTTGAGAGAACGTATTCAATCTGTTCACGATGAGTCGCTTTCTGCCGAATCAATATTAGCTCAAGAAACAGAAGGAACAGAGAAGGTGAGTCTTGATGGTCTTTTGATTGATGGTTCGGAGTTTTCAATGCAGGCTTTAGATTTCAAACGCATTGAGTTTGGTGCTCATCCTACAGGGAATCCAGATGTGACTATCAAGTTTGATACTTCTCCCCAACCGTTATTTCATAAAAACTTTGAATTGGTTTCTCAAGTGCTCGGCGATTATTTGCTCAAGAGATACCATGTATATATTTGCAGCAACAGTACCAAGCAGACAGACCGTCTTCGAGATATCTTTGAGGATAGAGGAGAGATGATAGATTTTGTTGCGGTTGACAAGACATTGCATTCAGGGTTTATTGATAATACGCTGAAAATGTGTGTGTTCACCGATCATCAGATCTTCGATCGTTTCCATAAATACAATTTGAAGAGTGATAAGGCCCGTGCCGGTAAGGTGGCTCTTACGATGAAAGAATTGCAGGAGTTCAAATTCGGAGATTATGTGGTTCATATCGATCATGGAGTAGGGCGGTTTGAAGGTCTTATTCGTATTCCTAATGGAAATACTACACAAGAGGTTATCAAATTGGTTTATCAGAACAATGATGTGGTGTTCGTTTCAATTCATTCTCTGCACAAACTTTCTAAATATAAAGGAAAAGAGGGCGACCAGCCTCGATTAAATAAATTGGGCTCGGGTGCATGGGAGAAATTGAAAGAGCGCACCAAGTCGAAGATAAAAGATATAGCGCGCGACCTGATCAAACTCTATTCTCAACGTCGCAATGAGAAAGGTTATGCTTATTCTAAAGATACCTATTTGCAGACCGAGCTGGAGGCTTCATTTATTTATGAAGACACCCCCGATCAAAGTAAGGCTACTGTTGACGTGAAGCATGATATGGAACGAGATGTGCCTATGGATCGTCTGGTGTGTGGTGATGTGGGCTTCGGAAAGACCGAAGTTGCTATTCGTGCAGCATTCAAGGCGGTGACAGATGATAAGCAGGTTGCAGTGTTAGTTCCTACTACGGTACTGGCTTACCAACATTATCAGACTTTCACTGATAGATTGAAAGATTTTCCGTGTAAGGTAGAATATTTGTCGAGGGCACGGACTGTGAAGAAAGCTCACGAAGTGATTAATGGACTCAAAGAAGGAGCTGTCAATATCCTTATTGGTACTCAGCGCATGCTTGGTAAAGATGTTCATTTCAAAGATCTTGGACTACTTATCATCGATGAAGAGCAAAAGTTTGGTGTGGCAGTAAAAGAGAAGTTGCGTCAAGTCAAAGTCAATGTCGATACGCTTGCCATGACTGCGACTCCCATTCCTCGAACTCTTCAATTCTCTTTGATGGGCGCCCGCGATCTGAGTGTTATTTCTACGCCACCCCCCAATAGATATCCTATACAGACCGAGGTTCATACGTTCAATCCCGATATCATAGTCGAAGCTATCAACTTTGAGATGAGCCGCAACGGGCAAGTCTTCTTTGTGAACAATCGTATCTCTAATCTGCCCGAACTGAGGGAGATGATATTGAAGCGCATACCCGATTGCCGTATAGCAATTGGTCATGGTCAGATGCCACCTGCCGATTTGGAGAATGTGGTGATGGACTTTATTAATTATGACTATGATGTGCTGCTTTCGACAACGATTGTCGAAAACGGTGTCGATATACCCAATGCGAATACTATCATTATCAATTCGGCTCAAAACTTTGGATTGAGTGATTTGCATCAAATGCGTGGTAGGGTAGGCCGTAGCAACAAGAAGGCCTTTTGTTATCTGTTGGCTCCTCCTCTTCATCTGCTCACACCCGAAGCTCGCCGCCGTCTTCAGGCTATCGAAAACTTCAGCGATTTGGGAAGTGGTATTCACATTGCCATGCAAGATCTGGATATTCGTGGTGCTGGCAACTTGTTGGGTGCCGATCAGAGTGGTTTCATTGCCGATCTGGGTTACGAAACTTATCAGAAAATATTGAATGAAGCTGTTCACGAACTTCGTACCGATGAGTTTACCGACCTTTATAGTGGAGAAGATGATGTTCAAAATGAAAGTAATACAGGCGAACAGTTTGTTGACGAATGTCAGATAGAAAGCGATCTTGAGATGATGTTGCCCGAAACGTATGTTACCGGTAGTAGCGAGCGTATGTTGCTTTATCGCGAACTTGATACTATTACAGAAGACCGTGATGTTGATGCTTTCCGTGATCGATTGATAGACCGTTTCGGACCGATTCCGCCCGAGACCGAAGAACTTCTACGTATTGTTCCACTCCGCCGTCTTGCCGCCCGACTTGGTATTGGTAAGGTCTTTTTGAAAGGTGGACAAATGACCATGTTCTTCTTGTCCAAAGAAGGAAGTCCGTATTATCAGAGTAAGGCATTCGGCAAACTTATCAGTTATATGATGCGCTATACACGCCGCACCAATCTTCGTGATAAGAATGGTATGAAGTCTATGATAATAAAGGATGTTCCCAATGTTGCTGAAGCTGTTGCGGTATTGCAAGAAATAACGAATATGACTTCAGAATAATGTTGTTTATACATCAATACAAATCTATCGCTTAAGGGAGTAAAAACTGTCTGATAATCAATACTTCTAAAAATAAAGCTTGTATTTTAATAAATAAAGCTTATGTTTTAATAAATGAAGCCTTTATTTTAATAAATCAAACCTTTATTTTTAGAATACTTCTTTATTCGTCGACTTTATGTTCTTTAATCAACAAAGTTTTCTTCTTGGCAGCTCAACTTTATCTTCAGTATAGATTGAGATAATTATCGGTTATTTTGGTCATATTTTCTGTAATCTGTATCATTCATTGTCGTAATTTAGTTTTATATTTGTACCGACAAAATAGTATGTTGCTACTATACTTGCAAATTATCTAAAAGGTTTATGATTTATGGAGAATAAGAGAAAAATCAGACGAAGAGATTTTCTTCGCAAACTTGGTATTGGAGCTTTGGGTTCGGCTGCTATGATGACGGCGGGTCCACTTCTTAGTTTTACAACTGAAGAGAATGAAAGACGTAAGGGATTAGGAGGCTTCAATCCGTCCGCCAATCAGACTGAGAGTATGACTTATCGTATCAATCGTCATACTGGCGATAAGGTCTCTTTGTTGGGATATGGCTGCATGCGCTGGCCTAGTAAGCCGGGTACTCACGAACTCGATCAAGATAAAATTAATGAATTGGTAGATTATGCTATGGCTCATGGTGTGAACTATTATGATACGGCTCCTGCATACGGAGACTCAGAGATAGCTCTCGGAAAAGCCATTCATAAGTATCCTCGCAAGAGTTATCTAGTTGCCACAAAGATGTCCAACTTCAACCCTAAGGATCAGACTCGTGAAGGTTCTATTGCCATGTACAATAATTCTTTCAAGCGTATTCAGGTAGATTATTTCGATTATTATCTTCTTCATGGCATTGGTATGGGTGGAATGAAGAGCTTTAATGAACGTTTCATTAATAATGGTATTCTCGATTTTCTGCTCAACGAACGCAAAGAAGGCCGAATCCGTAATCTCGGTTTCTCTTACCATGGTGATATTGCTGTGTTTGATTATCTGCTGAAACAAGATATCAAATGGGATTTTGTTCAGATAGAACTCAACTATGTGGATTGGAAGCATGCTAGAGAGATGAATCCTCGCAATACGGATGCCGAATATTTGTACAACGAACTCGACAAACGAAATATTCAGGCTGTTATTATGGAACCGTTACTTGGAGGTAGATTGGCCAATCTTAATCAGCATCTTGCCGATAAACTGAAAGCGCAACGTCCTAATGATAGTATTGCTTCTTGGGCCTTCCGCTATGCCGGCACAATGCCTGGTACGTTGACAGTGCTTAGTGGAATGTCGATTATGGATCATCTGAAAGAGGATCTTCATTTATATTCTCCTCTCGATCCTTGTACATCATCAGAACTTGCTTTGTTGGATGAAGTGGCTAATGTATATTGCCGCTACCCGATGATACCATGTACTGGTTGCAAGTATTGTATGCCTTGTCCGTTCGGTGTTGATATTCCTGGCAATTTTGCTTATTACAACAAGCATGTTAACGAAGGAACGATGCCTAATCCGTCTTCTCCTGATTATAAACAGCAGGTGAAAGAATTTCTTGATGGATATGACAAAGCTTTATCGGATGATAAGAAGGCTTATCAATGTCAAAGTTGCAACAATTGCGTTTCGCATTGCCCGCAGCATATACGTATCCCAAATCAGATGCATCGCATCTCTAAGCTGATTGATGAGATGAAGAAAGTTGTGGGATAACTTCCACCAATTGTTTGAATATATAAGGCCCATAGGGGCTCATAAGGTTTATATCCCCTATGGGCTTTATGGGCCTTATAGTTACTATGCTTACCAGTTGTCGCTGGTATTATCGGTACTTACTACTTTAAAGGTATCGTTGTTGGTCTCTGCTTTCAATGTATCAAACTTCCAAATCAATCCGGTTTCTTCGCCCGAAGTATTCATTGTTTGTTTCTTTACACCGTTTTGAAAGAGTGTTAGCGACTTGGCGTTGCTATATACTTTTATAGTGATCTCACTGCCTTGTGTTGGCTTGCTACGGCGTCGGCCGGTAATGTAAACAGTAGGTTGCTGTTTGTTCCACCATGCTTTATAAAGATAGAATACATCTTTTTTAGTTTGACGGTCGCGAGTGACAAGACCTTTGTCGTTCATGTATTTACGGTCGTTGTTGACGGTGTATGTGATGCCGTCTTTCGAATCCATATAGCCTTCCAATCGGCTGGCTACAGGAAAATCAAACATTATCCATATTGCTGTGAAGTTGAGATAGGGCAGATTCATGATTTGTGCCACATGAGATTCATGGCATAGATTGGCCCATTCTTCGAAGTGGCGGGCATTGTCTTTATTGTTGATTTCTAAAGCGTCGTAAGTTTGGCAGAATGGGTTATTGCCGCTACCATACTCGGATACATTAGTGATACCCATCAACTTGTGAATGTCTTGATATTCTTTCGTAAAGTCGGCAAACTTGTTATAATACCATCCGTTGTAACGATTTTCAGAGAAGTAATCACCTTTAATCTTGTTGTATCCATCGCGTTTGAAGAGTGAACAGTCGCTCATACCAACCAATCGATAAGGATCTAATGATTTGGCATAATCGTACAGACTGGCTGTTTCGTCAACTACCCGTTTGGCATCAAACTTCCCCTGAAGCTGGTCATTGTTGCCCCATGTGTCGAGTTCGTTCCACATACCCCAGAAGATGATTGATGGATGATTGTAAAGATTGTTAATCATCTCTTTCATCTGTTGGTGGATGTTGCTGAAATATTCGTTTGTTGCATTCACGCCGCAAACATTCACCCAAGGAATTTCGGTCTGTACGATAATTCCCAGTTCGTCGCATTTACGAAATGAGTAATCATTGTGAGGATAGTGGGCTAGACGTATAAAGTTGGCACCCAGTTCCTTTATAATACTATAATCTTTGTCGTACAAATCTTTGGTGACTGCCGAAGCATGTCCGTCCCAATCTTGATGCATGGCCACGCCTCGAAGGCTGTAGGGTTTGCCATTGAGGAAGAAACCTTTCTCGGCATCCATACGGTAGAACCGGTAGCCCACTTTAGTATCAACCTTATCAAAGATTGTTTTGCCCGAATTGTCGGTGATGCGGACTGATGCTGTATATAGATAAGGATCGGCAAGACCATTCCACAAGTGTGGCTTCTTCAAGTTGAACTGTTTCTCAAAGTTGAGTGAATCGCCGGCGGCAACTGTTATCTTTTGAGTATTGTTGAAACAAGATTTTCCGTTTTTATCGGTCAATGTTGTTGTTACTTTAAGTTGAATAGACTTGTTTGCAGCATTCATAATTCGTGTTGCAACAATGGTCTGAGCTGTTTGGTCCGATACTTTTGGAGTAGAAACATGCAAGCGATACATACCGTTGGCTACCGGTGAAGCATAAATATTGTTCATCTCGAGCAGGTAAACAGGATTGTGCAGTCCGCCGTTTTTGTTGAAATCAGAGTTGACAGGAATCAGTTCGGTATCTTCATGGTTATCGCAAGCGATGAGTATTTCGTTTTCGCCGGCTTTGAGTAGTCCGCGAAGTGATACAACGAAAGGAGTGTAACCACCTTTATGACGAGCAATTAACTTGCCATTAACCGATATTTCCGCTGCCTGTGCGGCACCTTCGAAAAGTATAAAGATGGGTTTGGATATTTGAGCTGAACTCAAATTGATGTTCCTCTTGTAATAAGCCTTTCCTCTGTAGTAAGATGCCGAATGTCCGTCGACAGCATTATAAGAATGAGGTACACTCACCTCAGTCCATTCTCCCGACAGCGTTTTAGAAAATTGCCATTTATCAAGTTCAGTGTACTTATTGCCAAGCGTTTGTGCAGTGGCAAAACTAGTCATCAATAATAATAGTGTTCCAATGAGGAACTTCATGTTTAGTTTGGTCATGGTAGTTATTGATTAGTATAATCTATTTAGAATACAGTTTTCCTATAAGGTCGCTACGTCCTATTCTTCGCAGTTCGCGAATGATGTTTTGTCTTTCTTCTGGTTTGTACCAAAAGAAAAACATGCGTTGTGCCAATTTCTCTTTTGGAGTGCGGGCACTGAATACTGGTTCTAATGTGTAAGGATGAAAGCCAGTGTACCACATTTCGGTCGAAACAGTCGTCGGAGTGGGAGTAAAGTCTTGTACTTGCTCTAGATGGAAGAATAGACGTTTGGTGATTACAGCTAGTTCGGCCATATCTTCCTCTTTGCAACCGGGATGACTCGATATAAAATAAGGTATGAGTTGCTGTTTCAATCCTAATTTCTTATTTTCGGCATCGAATATACGTTTAAACTCCTCGAACTGCTCGAAAGATGGTTTGCGCATTAGCGAAAGAACGCCATCGCTGGTATGTTCGGGAGCAACCTTCAGTCTGCCGCTGACATGCTTTTCAATCAGTTCACGGGTATATTGTTGTGTTGCCTTGTCTATTTCTTTATCTCCTGTACGGTGCAGAAGCAAGTCGTAACGTATACCGCTTCCTATATAGCTACGTTTGATATAAGGAAGGGCATCTACTGCATGATAGATATCGAGTAGTGGCCGATGGTCGGTGTTCAAGTTCTTGCATATCTGAGGATTAATACAAGATGGACGTTTGCATTTCTTACAAATATCTTTGTTTTTGCCTCCCATTTGATACATGTTGGCAGACGGACCGCCAAGATCGCTCAGATTGCCTTTAAAGTCGGGCAGCTCGGCAATTCGTTTCACTTCGCGTAATACGCTTTCTTTGCTTCGGCTCACAATAAATTTGCCTTGATGAGCAGATATGGTGCAGAAGGCACAGCCACCGAAACATCCGCGATGAATATTCACCGAGAACTTTATCATGTCATAGGCCGGAATGCGCTTTCCTTTATATTTAGGATGGGGAAGGAAAGTATAAGGTAGGTCGAAAGAATGATCGAGCTCTTCTGTCGTCATCGGTGGATAGGGCGGATTCACCACAATCATATTGTTGTCTACTGATTGCACCATTCTGTCGGCGGCATATCGGTTACTCTCTTCTTCGATATGTCTGAAGTTGGCAGCTTCTTTCTTTTTGTCTTTCAAGCATTCTTCGTGCGAAAAGAGTTCGATATCCTTCTCTTGTTTCACGAATTCAGATGACTTGATGCGATAGGCAGTTTGTGGTATATCTTTGGGTATGCGCTTTTTTTCGCTTTGTTGAGCCAGTTGGTTGGCCAGTTCAATAATAGGTTTCTCGCCCATACCATATATTAATAGGTCGGCACCGCTCTCGATGAGCACCGATTTCCTTAATGCATCTTGCCAATAGTCGTAGTGGGTAAGACGTCTCATGCTGGCTTCGATACCTCCCAATACAACAGGAACGTCGGGATAAAGCTTTTTGAGTATGTTCGAGTAGACAACAGAAGGATATTCTGGTCGCATATCAGGGCGACCATCTGGAGTATAAGCATCTTCACTGCGCAATCTCTTGTTGGCAGTGTATTTATTCACCATCGAATCCATACATCCAGCACTGATGCCGAAGAACAGACGAGGCTTTCCCAATTTTTTGAAATCGCGCAGATCGTCGCGCCAATTTGGTTGTGGAATAATAGCTACATTGTATCCTGCTGCTTCTAATATACGGCCTATTACTGCCGCTCCGAATGATGGGTGGTCAACGTAAGCATCTCCGCTGAAAAGAATAACATCAGGTTGTGACCATCCTCTTAGTTCTACTTCTTTTTTTGTTGTAGGAAGCCAATCAGTTAGTTGCTTTTCGTTCATTCCTATGCTTGATTGGAACAACAATCATATACATCAATAGCTTCGGAATTTTGTTCAATCCAAGCCAGATAGAGTTTGATCAGTTCATTCAATCCAAAAGCTTTCATGTTTTTGTTATATATCACGTCAATGCAAAGATCCAACAAATCTTTACAGTTCTCTGTATCCGATGCTATGATAGAACGGATGTTTAATTTCAATTTCTCGAGGACAGATTCGTCCACAATGCCATTACTATCGATGAGATACCGGAAGAGGGCATATTTTTCGATAGTTTTCAGGTTCTCATTCGATACTTCGATAGAACGAGTTCCACTTGGATTTGATTGTATATTGTACATTGTTTTATATATATTTTTAAGCAAAGATAGAATTAAATTTGATTATTGCAATAATTTAGTCAAAAAATTATTCATTTCTATCTTACAATCTTTATTAAAAATCTAATCAATCTCTTTAATGTTTCTCCTCGAATGTTCTTAGTATCATGTTCATCAATGAGTTACGAACATTTGATTCTAGAATACTTTCGAAAGGAAATCCGATGGCGCAACTACGAAAATCTTCGCCATTATAGAATATCGCTGCACTTTTATTATATTTGTTATATCGGATGATAGGAATGGCGTTTCCTTCTGGAATAAGGCTTTCTGGAGACGTCACAGCATATCTTTTATCATTTATTGCGCTTATGAAACTCATTGTCATTCCATTTCCTGTGGCAGTAGTATATGTTCCACAGTCTTCAAAGCTGTTGCCGTATCTGAATTTCAGTACGTCTTTGCAGAAGTCAATATCAGTTTGAGAGACAGACATATCACTGCCTAGGTAGGACCCGCTGGTTATAATATTTCCCCCCATCAGACTATAACTTTTCAAGATGCGTTGCATCCTTTCGTCAAAAGTCTTATAGTTCACTAAAGTGAATTTATCATGCTTTTGGAGTCCCATCAATACATCAATACATTTATAGACATTCAGCTTCTTCATGTTCTGCGGACTTACCAATGGTTCATCTTCGTCAATGTTTTCGTCGAAGGCTTCTCGACTGGTCGAAACAAAGCCCCATTTGCCAGATGATTGAATAGCAGAACCATGAATATAGCAATAGTCAAATGTATTGCCGGCTATTGTCTTTCCTTCTAGCTCGTCCGAACTATCGCCCAGACTACCGCGTCCTTCTTTGCCACCTGCTTGTCGGTTGAATGTCTTTTGTTTGCCACATAACCAGATGTTATTGCCGTAAGATACACCGGGATCTTTGTCGATATCGAATCCCAGCGAATCGGGAGTATCTATAATATATGGTGCACTGAGACGATCGAAACCATTGACGATGAGGGCTCTTGCTTTTTCTTTCTTCGGTCGGAAGGCACATAATACTTGTGAGGGGAAACTTTCGCCGCCTTTGTTGACTGCTGTCACATAGAATGAGTATACTCTGTCAGGCTTCACCTTGATAGTGTAAGAAGATTGAGATACCGGTGTGCCGTTGTCAAAACTTGCCGAGTCTTCCCGTTGGTAAACGATGTAACTTTCGGGTGATGCTGTCGGTTCTGATGGATCGTTCTCGCCTCTCCAAGACAGTGTGATGGAACCTTTCTTTCTACCATATTCTATGGCGAAATGACTGATGGGTAATGGTTGTACCACATAGTTTTCTTTATGCTGAGAGGTGACGAATTTCAGTATACCTTTATATATAGCTCTCGAAAGCGTGAACTTGAAGTTCGGATCCTGAGCATATTTCATATCGTTGAAGTTTTGATGCGAAAGCATCTCGATGATTGACGATGGCACAACTGGTACTCGGGCTTCGCTATAGTTTCTATTCCACATAGCTCTACGTTGCCAGTTGATGCCGTACTTCTCGTTGATGCTGTTGGTCACTTCGGTGAGTACGATATCGCAAAGGTCTCGAGAGGCATAGCGGCTGGTTCCGGCATTCAACTTTCCGTTGTTGGCCGTTGTCATGTAGATACCCAGTGTTCCCACAATACTGTTGGGCTCGTACCCTGCATCGGTATGAAAAGCCATTTCGAGTTCGAATGGAACTTTCAGCCCCGGATCGTTTGGATTGAATACCGAACCGCCCGATAGATAGTTGATCATCAGACTGCGGGTATTGATGTCATCGTTATAATCATTGCTCCCTTTATAGCCGTTATATATCTTTTCCGGCATTCCCGCCCATTGGGCATAGTAGCGTGATCCTTCCAGGTATCGGGGTAGTGCGCTGGTTGTTCCTCCTCTCGATATGTTGCCCATACCACCACCAAAGCGAACGGCATCGGCAGTTATCACGCCCGATTCTTTACTTTCGTTGGTCAGAACCACTTTATCATAATCGTTCAGGCCTTTTTCGAATTCGAAAGTTCCGAGATAAACCCAAGTGCCGCCACCTATTTGTTGGTTAACGCTGAACTGAGTTATCTCTCCTTTATGATATACAGTATACTTGGCATCGCTTACGCTGTTATCTACTGTCTTATACGATACATAAACAGCATATTTGCCCGCTTCGGGAATATCGGGTGTCCACTCGGCAGAAGCTCTGTCTGCCTTGTGTGCTGTCTCTATACTTCTTGCAGAACCCATACCGAAAGGATTTTCACCATTCTCATAGGTCGCTTTCATATTGCCAAAGCCATTTCCTTCTGCTCTCTGCCATTCGTAATGCGCCGAAGTATATTCTTTGTAAGAGGAACCCTTGGTAGAAGCATCATTGTCGACAATCACTTCGTTGGTCTGGATATCTCTTTCGCGGGGGGTGAAGACGTATGCCCCGGCATGTTCGAGCATTGGAATCAGGTAGGGAACGATAAACGATTGAGAAAACAAATCTTCGGTGGTGCAG
>DAIUBN010000044.1:0-17480 GCA_036846645.1 Bacteroidaceae bacterium
GCGAGATAGGAGAGAACTTTCTCACTTCATGAATAGAAAGTGTAATCATAAAGAAGAGTTCTATAAATTAAGCTTTAGTTTTAATAAATAAAGCTTGTATTTAATAAAATAAAGCTTGTATTTTAATAAATCAAAGCTTGATTCTTAGAATTCTTCATCAGCTAACAAGTTTTACTCCTTTAAGTGACGAAGTTCTTATCTTTTTGAGTTGACTTTTAGATCAACTACTCAGTAAAGCGAATGAAATGCCCCGCTCAGAGTCTCTTTTCAGAATATTATCCGGCGGGGCCAATCTACTGTCATTACCTATTTGAGAACAGTAATATCTTTACCAATCGGTAGATGCAACCTTTACTGACGTTTGCATCTTAGGAGCAAATGTAGTGCAATAGATTTGTTCGGACGTCCAATTATCATTAATTGATGGACAATTATAGTTATACTGAAATTAATTTATAATTGGCTGTTTTTTTAGCTATTAGTGGCATTTATTGTGGTTAATAATATTTATCTTCGCAAAGCGATATACTAATCTTACCGTTGTTTTGCTTGCTAGAAAATCTTGACAAACTATGATTAGATTACAAAGGCGTAACGAATTAAATCATCTATCAATCATGAAAACAAAAAAATATTTTTGGTTGTTATTGGCTGTATCTTTAGTGCTGCCTGCCAATTTAGCTTTTTCTAAACCTAAGAAAGAAGTGAGCGACCGTGAGTTTTGGTGTGCTACATTATATAAGATGGCAGCTCCTGTGCTGAGCAACATGAGCGAAGGCCGTTTGCAAGAAAAGATGCAAGTAGAAGTGAGTCCTACATGGGATGGTCGCAACAAAGCGGTTACTTACATGGAATGTTTCGGTCGCTTGATGGCCGGACTCTCTCCTTGGCTCTCTTTGCCCGATGACAATACTGCCGAAGGTAAGCAACGTCATCAACTTCGTGAGTGGGCGCTCAAAAGTTATGCCAATGCAGTCGATCCGCAGAGTAAGGACTATCTGCTGTGGCGCCAAGAAGGACAAACGCTTGTAGATGCCGCATATCTGGCAGAAAGTTTCCTTCGCGGCTTCGATGCCCTTTGGGTTCCGCTCGATAGTGTCACCAAGAAACGCTATATCGATGAGTTTACTCAACTTCGTCGTGTTGACCCTCCATATACGAACTGGTTGCTCTTTTCGTCAACGGTAGAATGCTTTCTGCGTAAGGCCGGTGCTCCATCCGATACTTATCGTATTGTCTCTGCACTTCGCAAAGTGAACGAATGGTATGTAGGTGACGGCTTTTATAGCGACGGACCGAGTTTCGCTTTCGACTATTATAATAGTTTTGTTCTGCATCCTATGTTTGTTGAGTGTGAAGAAGTAATGTCGGACGGTGGAAAGCAGAAGGTGTGGAATGTACCGGGAGGTGAATTGTTTTCAAAGAGTGTGAAACGTATGCAACGTTACGGCACTATTCTCGAACGACTTATCTCTCCCGAAGGAACATTTCCTGTTTATGGACGTTCTATAACTTACCGCACCGGCACGCTTCAACCTTTAGCGTTATTGTCTTGGCGTGGTTGGCTGCCCAAAGAACTTCCCGCAGGACAGGTAAGGGCAGCAATGACAGCCGTTATCAAACGAATGTTCGGCGACGACCGCAACTTTAATAAAGGAGGATTTCTTACCTTGGGTTTCAATGGTTCGCAGCCTAACATTTCCGACTGGTATACCGATAACGGTAGCCTATATATGGCATCTCTTGCCTTTCTTCCATTAGGATTGCCCGCAACAGATGCTTTTTGGACAGATGCTCCTTTGCCTTGGACTTCTAAGAAGGCTTGGGAAGGTATGGATTTTCCAAAAGATCATGCTTTTTATGAATAATACTCTTAATATATTGTTTGCGCTGATGTTTTCTGTCGCTCCTCTCAAAACTCATTTGGTTGGAGTAGGAGAGGGATATAGTCAGACTTCTATCAATACTGCTGTGTTTCGCAACAATTCTTTGGTGACTCAGGGCGATATGCAATACATCTCTTATTATGATGCCGACGGGTATCTTACTTTGGCTAAGCGTCGGCTCAATAGCGAGAAGTGGACAATACAACGTTCTCAATATAAGGGATATGTGAAAGATGCTCATAATATAATCAGCATGATGATAGATGGCAAGGGATTTATTCATGTCTCTTTCGACCATCACGGCAATCATTTGAATTATTGTCGCAGTGTATCTCCTTATTCGTTGATTCTGGGAGATAAGCAGCCGATGACCGGTATCGACGAAAATGATGTGACTTATCCCGAATTCTATAGATTGCTCGGTGGCGACTTGTTGTTTGTCTATCGCTCTGGCGCTTCTGGTCGTGGCAATTTGGTGATGAACCGATACGATGTGAAACATTCGAAATGGAGCCGTGTTCAGAATATCTTAATAGATGGCGAAAATGAGCGAAATGCATATTGGCAACTCTATGTCGATGCTGAAGGAACAATACATCTGTCGTGGGTGTGGCGTGAATCGTGGCTGGTCGAGACCAATCACGATATTTGCTATGCCTGCTCTCAAGACGGAGGACGGACATGGCAGAAATCTACTGGAGAGAACTATAATCTGCCTATCAGAATAAATAATGCCGAGGTAGCATGTAGTATACCCCAACATTCCGAATTAATCAATCAAACGAGTATGTGTACCGACGAAACGGGACATCCTTATATCGCTACCTATTGGCGTGCTGCGGGTGATAGTGTACCTCAGTATCGATTGGTATGGAATGATGGGAAGATTTGGCACACTTCACAAGTGTCGCATCGCACTACCCCCTTCTCTCTTAGTGGAGGAGGTACCAAGATGATTCCAATTGCTCGTCCCCGGCTAGCTATCGATAAAGGCCGCATGTATTATATCTTTCGAGATGAAGAACGGGGCAGCAAGGTGTCGATGGCCTATACTGACGATGTTTTGGATGGCAAGTGGCAGATTATCGATCTGACCGACTTTGCTGTTGATGCTTGGGAACCTTCTTACGACACAGAATTATGGAAATCGCAGCATCGGCTTCATTTGTTTGTTCAGCATACTCGTCAAGGAGATGGGGAACGGACGGTTAACTTCGCTCCACAAATGGTTTATGTGTTGGAAGTGATGAGATAGAAAACGAGACACAACGCAAAATAGAAAAATGAATAGACTTAACTGATAAGATAATGAAACAATTACTATCGATGAAAAAGATATATCTCGCTTTGTTGGAGCTAGTCCTTCTTACAACGTCTGTTTCTGTTCAGGCAAAATGCCCAAAGGTTACAGAGGTGATGAGTATTATTAGTAAGGTGAACCATCATTGGCAGCAGATACATCCTAAACCGACGAGTTCCTTTTGGGATAATTCTGTCTATCATACCGGCAATATGGAAGCTTTCCTTCTGACCGGCGATTCTGCCTTTTATCAATATTCCCTTGCTTGGGCAGAGCATAATGAATGGAAGGGTGCGAAGTCGGACGATAAAACTTCTTGGAAGTATCATTATGGAGAATCTAACGATTATGTGCTATTTGGAGACCAGCAAGTATGTTTCCAAACTTATATCGACCTCTATAATCTGAAACCCGAAGCATATAAAATTGCTCGGACTAAAGAAGTGATGGAATATCAGATAAGTACGCCCAACAAAGATTATTGGTGGTGGATTGATGGATTATATATGGTGATGCCGATAATGACTAAGTTGTACAATTTGACTCATAACCCTCTTTATCTTGAAAAGCAACATGAGTATTGGACTTATGCCGGAAGTATTATGTACGACGAGGAAGAAGGACTCTATTATCGTGATGCCAAGTACATCTTTCCAAAACATAAGACAAAGAACGGAAAGAAAGACTTTTGGGCACGAGGTGATGGTTGGGCGTTTGCTGCATTGGCAAAGGTGCTAAAAGATCTGCCCAAAGACAATCAATATCGTGCTGAATATATCGAACGTTTCCAACGTATGGCTCGTTCTATTATCGCTTGTCAGCAGAAAGGTGGATATTGGACCCGCAGTATGCTCGATACCGAATTTGCACCAGGTCCCGAAACAAGTGGTACGGCGTTCTTTACCTATGGATTGTTGTGGGGCTTGAATAATGGATTACTAGATAAAGCTATTTATAAGAAGCCGGCTTTGCGAGCTTGGAAGTATCTAGCCAAAGTGGCTCTTCAAGAAGATGGCAGTGTTGGTTATGTTCAACCCATCGGAGAAAAGGCAATCCCCGGACAAGTGGTCGATAAGACTTCTACTGCCAATTTCAGCGTAGGTGCATTCTTATTGGCAGCTTGCGAAATGGCTCGATTCGTGAAGTAACTAGGTAGAAGAAGAATAATTTCATCAGGATGTAACGTATCGAAAGATTTATGTTACATCCTGTTTTATTATGTAACTTCACAAAAAGACTGTGAAACCTTTTTATGAGGTATATCTTTAATCAAGCAGTAATTTTGTAGATATTAAAAATAAGAAAACTTAATATCCATGAAAGTACAAACTCAAAAGGTTTCGATGGCCGAGAAAATCGGTTATAGTATGGGCGATGGTTCAGCCAACCTCGTCTTCCAGATGATGATGATGTTCCAACTCTTCTTCTACACAGATGTGTTTGGAATAAAGGCTACTGCTGCCGGCATGATATTGTTGGTAGCGCGAATATTTGATGCTTTTGTCGACCCGATGGTGGGAATCCTCTCCGATAGGACTGAAACAAAGTGGGGTAAATATCGTCCTTGGGTGCTGTGGACAGCAATACCTTTCGCTGTCTTCTTCGTTCTTGCTTTCTCTACTCCCGATTTGTCTGAGCGGGGAAAGATACTCTATGCCGGAGCCACTTATATCATTTTGATGAGTATCTATTCGTTCAACAATACACCCTATTCATCGATAGGTGGTGTGATGACCAACGATATTAAAGAACGAACCAGTATTGCTTCGGTACGATTCGTTACGGCGACTATTGCTACTTTTATTGTTCAGGGATTGACGCTGCCGTTGGTTGCCAAATTTGGTAACGGCAATGCCAAACAGGGATGGCATATCACGATTCTTCTATTTGCTATTGTCGGACTGGTATTGATGCTGATCACCTTTTTCTCTTGTCGAGAACGCATCAAACCTATTAAGAAAGAGAAAACTACCGTTAAACAAGATTTCAAAGATTTAGTTGGTAGCAAACCGTGGAAAGCGATGTTTGTACTCACAATATTCTTGTTCACCACTCTTGCTATGTGGGGAAGTAGTATGTCGTATTACTTTAATTATTTTGTAGATAAAGCTTCTTTGTATCATTTCTTAAGTGCTTTCGGACTAGAAGCTACTGCCGGTGGTGGTGCGATGCAGTCGGTATTGGATGCTTTCGGACTGATTATCAAACCCGATTATAGCAATGTGTTTGCCGTTGGATTCAGTCTCTTCAATATGTCGGGACAGATAGTAACACTACTTGGCGTTATTCTGTTGAGTGGATGGTTAAGCCGGTTGTTTGGAAAACGCAATGTATTTCTTGTTTGTCTGGCACTTACCGCATTGTTCACTGCGCTGTTCTTTCTTGTAGATAGTAAGAATGTTGTAGTTATATTCATCATCAATCTTTTGAAGAGCGCTGCCTATGCACCAACTATTCCATTGCTTTGGGCTATGATGGGCGATGTGGCCGATTATAACGAATGGCATTATAGCCGCCGTGCTACAGGCTTCACGTTTGCCGGTATTGTCTTCGCCCTCAAAGCGGGACTAGGTATTGGTGGAGCAATATGTGGCAAGATACTCGATAGCTTCGGCTTTGTAGCTAATCAGACTCAGACTTCTGATGCCATCTTCGGTATTCGTCTTACCTCGAGTTTGATACCGGCGTTGACATTTGCTATTGGTGTTGTTGCACTAATATTCTATCCCATTTCGAAGTCGTTCAACCAGAAGGTTCAGGCAGATTTGACTGAAAGAAGAAAAGAAGCAGAAGAATGAAAACGAAGCTAATATTGATACTATCGCTTGCTGTAGCATTGACTTCTGCCAGTTGCAACGCTCAGCGTATTCCTTTAAAAGAAGCCCTTAAAGGTCATTTCTTAATAGGAACAGCTCTCAACACGCCACAAATCACGGGTAAGGCTAAAGCCGACGACGAGCTTATTGCACAACAGTTCAATTCGATTGTGGCAGAGAATTGTATGAAGAGTGAGGTGATTCATCCTACTCAGAATAAATATAATTTCAAATTGTCCGATCAGTTTGTCCATTTCGGAATGAAAAATAAGATGGCTATTATCGGCCATGCTTTAATTTGGCATTCACAACTCTCCAAATGGTTCTGTTTCGATAAGAAAGGCAATAAGGTGAGTCGTGATACATTGATTAATAGGATGAGAGAACATATCCATATCATCGTTGGACATTATAAAGGAGAGATACACGGTTGGGACGTTGTCAACGAAGCTTTCGAGGATGATGGCAGTTACCGCAATACCTTGTTCTACGAGATTATCGGCAAAGATTATATTCCGTTGGCCTTTCAGTTCGCTCATGAGGCCGACCCCGACGCCGAGTTGTATCTGAATGACTTCTCGATGTTCAAACCGGCAAAATGTGAAGCCATGGTACGTGTCATCAACGACTTGAAGTCGAAAGGACTTCGGATTGACGGTGCCGGAATGCAATTCCATTATATGATTGATGATCCGAAGGTAGAGAATGTAGAACAAAGTCTGGAGAAATTGGCAGCAACGGGAGTTAAAGTGCATATCACGGAGTTCGATCTTTCCGTTCTTCCTATGCCGGGTGGCAATGCCGGTGCCGACGTTAGCAAGAAAATGACATACGATAAGCTGCTCAATCCCTATAACGATGGAGTGTTGCCACAAGATGTCAGTGACAAATGGAACAAACGGATGCTGGAATATTTTTCGATGTTTCTGCGTCATGACGGGCAGATAGCAAGAGTGACGATGTGGGGGCTAAGTGATAAGCAAAGCTGGAAAAACAATTGGCCTATACCTGGTCGCAAAGATTTTCCGCTCCTTTTCGATCGCAGCAATATGGCCAAACCTGTAGTCAATCAAATTATAGAATTAGCAACAAAAAAACAATAATATGAATAAAGCAAGATATTTATTTCCGAGTGATTATATGGCCGATCCGTCGGCTCATGTCTTTAATGATAAATTGTATATCTATCCCAGCCACGATTGGGAAAGTGGTATCCCCGAGAATGATAATGGCGACCACTTTAATATGAAAGATTATCATGTACTGTCAATGAATGATATGAACGGCGAGGCTCACGATGAAGGAGTTATCCTTGATGTGAAAGATGTACCTTGGGCAGGACGTCAACTTTGGGATTCGGATGTTGCCGAGAAAGATGGCAAGTATTATTTGTATTTCTCGATGAAAGACAAGAATGATATCTTCCATATCGGTGTAGCCGTTGCCGATCGTCCCGAAGGTCCTTTTATACCCGAGGCCAATCCGATAAAGGGAAGTTATAGTATTGATCCTTGTGCACTGACCGATGATGATGGCAATTATTACCTTTATTTTGGTGGCATCTGGGGTGGACAGTTGCAGCGTTACCGTAACAATAAGGCACTCGAGTCGGCATTGTTGCCCGAAGGTGATGAACCTGCCTTATGTGGTAAGGTGGTAAAGATAAGCAGTGACATGAAAGAGTTTGCCGAGGAACCGAGAGATGCTCAGGTGATTGATGCCGAAGGCCATGTACTCAAAGCCGGCGATCCTCATAGATTCTTCGAAGCTTCTTGGATGCATAAGTACAACGGGAAGTATTACTATTCGTATTCTACCGGCGACACTCATCTGCTTTGCTATGCTATCGGCGACAATCCTTATGGACCTTTTGTCTATCAGGGCGTGATACTTACTCCGGTTGTAGGATGGACTACTCATCATTGCATTGTTCAGTATCAAGGCAAATGGTATCTGTTTCACCACGATTGTGTGCCTTCCGAAGGAAAGACATGGCTCAGAAGTCTCAAAGTAGTCGAACTGGAATATGATGCAGATGGAAAGATAAAGACAATAGAGGGCGAATAATCAGTAGTCGCCCCCTTATCTCTTTATTTTCCTCCCGATTGAACAAACTCTACGGGTTTCACCCCAAATTGCTTTTGGAAGCATTTCGAGAAGTAAGACGGGTTGTTGAATCCCACCATATAACATATCTCGTTGATGCGATATTTGTTCTCCAATAACAGTTGGGCGGCTTTCTTCATCCGGATGATTTGAATCAATTCATTCGGTGTGGTGTCGGTCATACTCTTAATCTTGGCAAATAAACCCGAACGGCTGATGTGCATTTTATCGGCAAGGAAGTCAATGCTGAGCTGATTGTTGGCAAAGTTGTCTTCGATATGCTGGTTCAGCGTGTCGAGAAATTCTTTATCGGCGGCGTTCTCTGCCACACTGTTCAGTGGAACGAGCGGCATTTCCGAGAACTTCTGTCTCAGCATTCGGCGCAGTTCGATAATATTGCCGATGCAAGCCTTCAAATAGTCTATCGAGAAAGGCTTTTCGATGTGCATATCTGCTCCGCTATCCATACTCTCTATCTTCGAGTCGTTATCGGTCTTCGCGGTAAGAAGTATAAATGGTATGTGGCTTGTCATGGAGTCGGAACGTACTGCCTTGCAGAGTTCGATGCCGTCCATTACGGGCATCATCCAGTCACTAATAATGAGCGACACAAAGTTGTGACTGAGTTTATCTAGTGCCTCTTTGCCGTTGATGGCAGTAATAACCTGATATTCGTCGGTAAAGTTCGACTTCAAAAATTCGAGCATATCAACATTGTCTTCTACAATGAGCAGCACTTTCTGTTGAGGCTCTGCTGGCTGATTGCTTGCTACTATTATCGGAGCAGTCTCGGCCGTTAGTTCTTCAGGTTCTTCTTCATCGTCAACAAATTCTTGTCTCAAAGGCAGTGTGATGGTGAATGTCGAGCCTTGACCTACTGCCGATTTGATATCTACTGTACCGTTGTGGGCTTCGACCATTGTCTTCACAATGTGGAGTCCGATGCCTGTACCGTTTTTCATTTCTCCATCTTCTGTCTGATAGAATGCTTTGAATATGTTTTGTTGTTGGTCGGGCGCGATGCCGCATCCGTTATCGACTACAGAGATGATAATGTGCTGTTGGTCGTCGGATATCATCGAACCTACTTCAATCTTATCTTTCGTAAACTTCAACGCATTGCTCATCAGGTTGCTCACTACTTTAGTAATGGCCTCGGCATCAATATCGGCTGCCACATTCTTATCGTCGCAGTTGATGCTGAGATTGATACCTTTCTGTGCTGCCGATGGTCGAAAACGTTCAACAACCTTATCGAGTAGCTGATAGATATTGTTCGAACGGAAGTGTATGATAAGGTTGCCTTGTTCTACCTTGCGGAAGTCGAGCAACTGATTGACAAGATACAGCAGCCGCTGACTGTTCCGATTGATAATACTCATATCGCTTTTAAAACTTTGCGGCATTCCGTCGAGTTGTTTCATCAGCTTCTCTAGCGGAGCGATGATAAGCGATACAGGAGTACGAATCTCATGAGCTATCGTCGTGAAGAAGGAGATTTTGGCGTTATGAATCTCTTTTTCTTTCTCAATCTCCAGTTCGCGGATATTTTCTTGATGCTTGCGCTCTGTCTGTTTCTCTCTCCAACGGATAGCATAGAAAACGAGGGTCAGCACCATAATAATATATAGCACCTTGAAAGGCCAGGTCAGATAGAACGGAGGGTGAATGACGATAGTAATAGAAGTACCTGCCTCGTTCCACACTCCATCGTTATTGGTCCCCTTCACCTTGAATGTATAAGTTCCGGCGGGCAAGTTAGTATAGGTAGCACTTCTTTGATCGTTGGATGTCACCCAGTCTTTGTCGAATCCTTCGAGCTTATAGGCAAACTTGTTTTTCTGTGGCGTATTGTAGCTCAGCGAAGCAAATTGTATGGTGAACACATTCTCTTGATAAGATAAATTAATCTCTCCGTCGTGAATCGGAATATTTTGTCCCAATACCGATATCTCGGTGATGGCGATAGGCGGTATATAACTATTGGTGAAAATGTTGTGAGGATAGAAGGCATTGAACCCGTCTACCGAACCGATATAGATTTGCCCATTCGAAGTCTGCAAGATAGATGATGCGATAAATTCATCGCTTTGCAATCCGTCGCTCTTGTTGTATACCATTGATTTGCCGTTGTAGGGGAAGTAATGTACCAATCCTCTGGCAGTAGTAATCCATAGTGTTCCGTTCTCTTCTACGATACCTGTCACGTTGAACGAAGGCAGTTTGAACGACACCGCTTCAAACTTATCTTTTCGGGGGTTGAACTTGCAGAGTCCCGAACTGGTAGCCATCCACAGTGTGTGGTTATTGTCTATCAAGAGGTCATTGACTTGTCCCCCCGGCATTGCTTTGTCGTTGGCTACGTAGTTCTTCCATTTGCCGGTTCTTTCATTGTAGCAGAACACGCCTTTGCCTTGCGTTGCAAACCATAGATTGCCTTGATAGTCTTGAACGATATCGATGGTAAGAGCTTCGAGATCTTTTACTCTCACGAAATTGTCAGCCTGTCTGTTGTAACGGTTCACGCCCGTCATCGAAGTGACCCACATCGTTCCGTCTTTATCGCGGAGTATAGCATAGATGCTCGACCCGTCGAGTGTGGTCTTATCATTGATATTCGATGAGTAAACTTTATGAGCCCCCGTCTTGGTATTGATGATGTTGAGGCCGCCGGTATAAGTGCCCACCCAAAGATTGTCGCCATCCATACAGAGAGCATGAACATTGCTATAAGATAACTTGCTGTTGTAATTGACGAACGAACCGTCTTTCGGATTGTAGAGCGACAGTCCGCCGTCGTCCGAACCCACCCATACTTTTCCGCTGGGATCTTCACAAAATCTGCTGATGACCTTACCGCTCACCGAATTCTTGAATCGGGAAGGAGAGAAACTTTCAAACTGATTGGTGTTTGGAGCCAGATAGTTGATGCCGCCGTAGTAAGTGGCTATCCATACGCCGCCTTCTTTATCTTGTACTATAGGATAGATAAACTTATCGCTGAGTGCTTGGGCAATGGTTTCGTCGGGCACTACCAATCTATATTCTCCTGTCCTGGTGTTGTAGAAACTCAGTCCGTCGTCCGAACCAATCATGAGGATATCCAAATTGTACTCGGCGATGTTGTGAATGTGGTTCAAGCCATGCAATGAATTATTAGGAACAACAGTCGAAACGATTCTTGTATCGGTGTTGAATTGTTGAAGTCCTTTCTCCCATGAACCTATCCAAAGAGAATGTCTCTCGTCTTCCATGATGCAAAGGAAGCCGTTCTTGTCTGCAGGATTCTTATATATCAGGTTGAAAGTGTAGAAACAATTCTTTGCCTTGTTGTAACGAAACAGATTGTAATTCCCTTTTCTGCTCACCACCCAAATATTGTTGTTCGAGTCGGCATAAATCTGTTCTATTTCTTTTTCTGTTATCAGAAAGCTGAAATGTGTGATAGATTTGCTTCTCAGATTGTATTTGAACACTCCTTCGTTGCGGGAGGCTATCCATATATTATGGTCTTTGTCTTCGCAGATGTTGTTCACCATCAACCCTTCTATCTTATAAGCGCTGCATCTGAACTTGACGAATTTTCCTTCTTGCTCATCGTAACAGTAGACTCCGTTATCGGTGCCTAGCCAAATTCTATTTTCAGAATCTTCGAAGATAGAACTGATATAATCGTCGGGCAGATATCCTTCGTTTCGTTGAGAGCGAGAGAAAGTATAGAACCTATTACCGTCAAATCGGCATAGTCCGCTTTCGGTGCCAAACCACATGAATCCGCGATGGTCTTGCATGATGCTCCGAATCATATTCGAAGGCATCCCGTTGTCGACTGTGTAATGTCTGAAACGGAAAGTCGTAGGAATACCTTCTGAGGCCCGGCAAAGTGAGGACAACAGAGTTATTATAAGAAGAAGTACGAGATGCTTGAAGTGTATCATTGTAATCTTTTGTGTTTTCGAATGCAAGTTTACGACTTTTCATTGATACGGCATGCAACAATCGTCCAAATAAACATAAAAATAATCTAGATAAATTAACAACTATTTGATAATCATAAGATTAAACTAAATATAGGTAAAATCGTATTTAGACTATTTTGGTAGTGTTTGCTACAATTCTCCACCATGATTAATTGTAATGTCTGTTACTTTGCATCGTCAACTTTTGTTTAAAATCTAAGAAATTTTGGTATGAACAACAAATTACATCTCATATTAGGTTGCGTGGCAGCAGGACTTGTTTCTTGTGCCGGCTCTTATCATCAGCCTGATGGTCAGATCAAAGAAGTGCCTTTTACCGAGGTACATATAGCCGATACCTTTTGGACTCCCCGTATCGAGACCAACCGCTTGGTGTCTATTCCTTCTGCATTCAAAGAATGTGAACGGAACGGACGATTCGACAATTTCGCTATTGCCGGCGGACTTATTAAAGGTGAGCACAAAGGAGATTTTCCTTTCGATGATACCGATCCTTACAAAATAATAGAAGGTGCTTCGTATTCGTTGGCAGTAAAGTATGATAAGAAACTCGATTGCTATCTCGACAGTGTCATCTCTCTTATCGCTGCCGCACAAGAACCCGATGGTTATCTCACAACTTGCGTCACTAATAAATGCGAACGCCTATCGGGCTGGTGGGGAAGCCATAAATGGGAGAAAATCAATAGTCACGAACTCTACAACTGCGGACATCTCTACGAGGCTGCCGTAGCACACTTTCAAGCAACCGGAAAGCGCACACTGCTTAATGTGGCACTGAAAAATGCCGATTTGATATGTAAGGTGTTCGGTCCGGCCGATGGTCAGAAGCATGTTCCTTCGGGACATCCCATTGTAGAGATGGCGCTCTGCAAATTGTATCGTATCACCGGTGTGAAGAAATACCTTGATTTGGCCAAATATTTTGTAGAAGAGACCGGACGTGGCACCGATGGTCATCGTTTGAGTGAGTACAGTCAGGACCACAAACCGATATTGAAGCAAGATGAGATTGTTGGTCACGCTGTTCGTGCCGGATATCTTTACTCCGGTGTGGCAGATGTGGCATCGCTCACCAAAGATACGGCCTACTTCCATGCTTTGACCCGCATTTGGAACAATATGGCAGGCAAAAAGCTCTACATCACAGGCGGAATAGGCTCTCGCGCTCAAGGCGAAGGCTTCGGACCGAACTACGAACTCAACAATCAGACGGCTTATTGCGAAACATGTGCCGCTATTGCCAATGTTTATTGGAACTATCGTATGTTTCTTGCCACAGGTGCCGCCAAGTATATCGATGTGGTAGAAAGAGCATTATATAATGGTGTGATATCGGGAGTGTCGCTTAGTGGCGATAAGTTCTTCTACGACAATCCGCTAGAGTCGATGGGCCAGCACGAACGTCAGAAGTGGTTCGGTTGTGCCTGCTGTCCGGGCAATATCACCCGATTCATGGCATCTATCTCAAAATATATGTATGCCGTTCAAGGAAAAGATATTTTCGTGAATTTATATATCATGAGTCAAGCTGCTATTAAAACACAGGCCGGCGAGGTGATGTTGAATCAACAAACCGGCTATCCATGGAATGGGAAGGTTACTCTCTCACTGTCCAAGGCACCGAAAGAGAAGTTCGCGCTTCGCCTTCGTCTGCCCGGATGGGCAGTTGGGTCGCCCGTTCCGACGGATTTGTACAGCTTCGTCCAGAAAGCTTCTGCCTATACCTTATATATAAATGGCAAACGGCAGGCGGCTACTCCCAATATCGATGGTTATCTTACTCTTTATAGAACTTGGAAAGCGGGCGACCGCGTAGAACTGGAGTTGCCGATGGATGTGCGTCAGGTCAAGGCGAATGCAAATGTCGAAGACGACCGTGGCAAACTTTCTATAGAGCGCGGACCGATAATGTTCTGTCTCGAAGGCAAAGACCAGGCAGACAGTACGGTGTTCAATAAGTTCATCCCCGAAAATACGAACATCAAAGTGTCGTTCAACAAATCATTGCTCGGCGGTGTTGTAGTGCTTGATGGAACAGCTGGCGAGATAGAAAAGGATGGTACGGTAAGAGAAGTTCCTTTCGAGGCCATACCCTATTCTACATGGAATAACCGCGGTGCCGACCAAATGGCAGTATGGATTCCGCAATCCAAAGAATATGCGCGCCCAACTCCCGAACCGACTATCGCTTCGCGGGCTCACAGTTTCACCATTCAGGCACCCATTCAGAAAGATGCACCGGCTTCGGCATCCATACAGAGCGAGGTGTGGGGCGTAAATGATCAATGGGAACCCAAACGTTCGAGCGATACATCGAAACCATATCATTATTGGTGGCTCAAAGAAGGAACGGTAGAAACACTTGCATATCAGTTTGATAAACCCGAAACGATATCCGAATCCGACATCTACTGGCTCGACTTCGACCATTATGATGGTAACTTCCGCATTCCCGAGAGCTGGAAACTCTATTATAAGGTAGGCGAGGAGTGGAAAGAAGTAGAGAATATCAACCCCTACGAGACAAAGAAAGACTGCTATAACGTACTACGGTTCAAGCCTGTAACAACTACGGGATTGAAAGTTGCCGCTAAATTGCAGAAGGGCGCATCAGGCGGAGTCATCGAATGGAAACTGAAATGAGATGCGTAATATCGTCACAATTCTGTCGTTCCACATACGTGATTCGGTCAACTCACGGCCGTGATTCGATCAACTCATATATGTGATCCGATCGAATCACGTATGTGGAACGACAGAAAGATGATGAATCGGTGGAAAAAAGATAGTAGTAATTGAGAAAATTTTTGTAAACCTTTATATTAAAACAAGCTTATGAATTCACAGTTCAAACTTAATTTGTTCGGCTCCAGATCTAAATATCTGGCAGCGTGTGTAATCCTGACAGCGTGCATGTTTGCCCAACCTGTCAAGGTGGTAGCAGCAATATCGCAGAACAATTCTACGATGATGCCGCAGAAAGGAATGACTGTTAGAGGTATCGTGAAAGACAAAGCCGGTGAACCTATCATCGGTGCGTCGGTGCTCGAGAAGGGTACTAAGAACGGTGCGGTTACAGGAATTGATGGAAGTTTCAGTCTGACCGTTCACTCTAAAGTGTTGGTGGTTTCATCTGTGGGCTATACCACTAAAGAAGTTGTTCTTACCGGTGCCGGTAAGTACGAAATCATCTTGGCCGAAGACAACAAGACGCTCGACGAGGTGATTGTCGTTGGTTACGGTACACAAAAGAAAGCCACACTGACGGGATCTGTATCTCAGGTCGGTGGTGAAGATTTGAAGAAGGTGGCTGCAACCAACCTTTCTAACACATTGGCAGGAAAGACAGCCGGTATCATAGCCAACACTCGTTCGGGTGAACCTGGTGAAGATACGGCAGATATCTTGATTCGTGGTAAAGGTACTTTGGGAAGTACGGCTCCGCTGATTGTTGTCGACGGTATTGCCGACCGCAGTTTCAGTCGTTTGAACCCAGAAGATATCGAATCTATCTCAGTGCTGAAGGATGCTTCGGCTGCCATTTATGGTGCTCGTGCTGCCAATGGTGTTATCTTGGTGACAACCAAACGTGGTAAGGCCGGCAAGGTTTCGGTAAGCTATAGCGGTAGTTATTCTATTTCTCAGCCTACCCGCATCCCGAAGATGCTGAACGCTTATGAGTATGCTACTTACGTCAACGAATATGATGCCGATGCTCGTCATGCTCAGGCAGGTATCACTTATTCTGATGATGTATTGAAACACTATCAGTCTCATGATGATCCTCTCAATTATCCGGATACCGACTGGTGGGGCGAAACTGCTAAGAAATGGGCAGGCAAGACCGAACATAGTCTGTCTGTAAGTGGTGGTAGCGATAACTTGTCGTTCTACACTTCTGCTCAGTATATGTGGCAGGATGCTATATATAAAGGTAGCAAGCAAGACTACAAACAGTATCAGTTTATTACGAATATCGATGCCAAGATTGGTAAGGCTATCCGTTTCAGTTTCGATATTTCGGGACGTCAGGAGAACCGTAACCGCGGTATCTACAGTACACCTTATCTGTTTACATATTTCTTGAGTACATTCCCAGGTAGTGCGCCTTACTTCCCCAACGGATTGCCAAGAGTAGGTTATGATGGTATCACCAACAATGCTGCTATTATGGTTTCCGACAAACCGGGATACAACAAATACACTTACAACACTCTGAACTTGAAACCATTCGTTCATGTCGATTTGGATTTCATCACCAAAGGATTGTATGCAGAGGGTTATGCTGCTATCGACTTCCATTTCAACAACGGCAAGTCGTTCAACCAACCTTACGACCTTTATTATTATGACAAAGCAACCGAGCAATATATCAACAAGAAAGAAAGCACCGGCAAGATTAGTCTGAACCAATGGGCTTCGAATGACAAAACTGTCACACTGAATGCTCGTTTGGGATATAGCCGTTTGTTTGGCAATGCTCACAAAGTAGATGTTTTCGTAGCCTACGAACAGAGTAAGTACGACTACAGCACATTGTCGGGCTATCGTACCAATTTCCTTTCTACTACACTTCAAGATTTATTCGCCGGTGGTAGCAAACCAGATGATAAAGACAATAGCGGATATTCTGATGCCACAGCACGTCGCAACTTCTTCGGACGTATCAACTACGGCTATAAAGATAAGTATCTGGCAGAATTTACAATGCGCTATGATGGCTCAATGAATTTCGCTCCCGGTAAGCGCTGGGGTTTGTTCCCTGCCTTCTCTTTGGGTTGGGTGATGTCGGAAGAATCGTTCTTCGAACCACTCAAAAAGTATGTTAGTTTCTTCAAACTCAAAGGTTCTTGGGGACAGATGGGTAACGATGCTATCTCTGCCTATCAGTATTTGTCTCAATATGCATTCACTAGTAACAGTGCTTACTTCGGAACAGGAAGCAACGGCGCTGTCACAAAGGGCTTCTATCTTACCCGTACCGCCAATCCTAATGTGACTTGGGAAAAGGCTACAACAACCAACTTGGGCTTTTCGGCTCAGTTCCTCGATGGTAAGTTCGGACTCGATTTCGACTACTTCCATTCTTCTCGTAAGGATATCTTGATTACCCGCAATGCTTCAATTCCTGCTTATACCGGTCTGGTACTTCCTGCCGAGAACTTAGGAAAGGTCAACAACTCGGGTATCGAACTTGTAGCCAATTATCAGGATCGCAGTGGCGACTTCGTTTGGAGTGTGACGGGCAACTTTACATTTGCCAAGAATAAAGTAGTCTATATGGACGAGGCAGCAAGTACCCCCGATTGGCAACGTACTACCAATCATCCTATCTATGGACTTGTACTCTATAAATCACTCGGTATCTATCAGACACAGGCTCAGGTAG